>JANLTF010000257.1:0-4366 GCA_031362825.1 Acidobacteriota bacterium
GGACGCAATCGCCCTCGGCGAAGCCGACGAAACATGGCCGCTGATGGTTGCCGACGCAGCCCGCGGCGAACTAAAGGACATCTACATGCCCGAGGTCGATCCGGCGGGCAATGACAAAAAGCCAAATCATCAGCCGTATCCGCACATTCCCTGGGAAACGCTCGATCTCGACCAGTACAGTCTCGTCCCCAAAATTCTGCAGCCCGCACTGTCGAAAATGGGCGAAGGCTGGGGCAAATTTTTCGTGGTTCCCATCGAAACCGGCCGCGGTTGTCCGTACGGCTGTGAATTTTGTACTGTCACCGGATTCTTTGGCGATTCGATCCGTTTTCGTTCGAACGAAAGCGTCATCGAAGAACTGCTGCGACTTAAAGCGAGAGCCAAGAAAGAAAAAGGCCAGATCGCCGTTTTCTTTATTGACGACAATCTCGCGATCAACAAAAAACGCCTCAAAGGCCTGCTCCGCGACATGATCTCCGCGGGTGCGACGCTTCCGTGGGTCGCCCAGATCAGTGCTAATCTGCTCGCTGACGAAGAGCTCGTCGATCTCATCGCCGACGCCGGTGCCCGCTGGATCTTTATCGGTATGGAATCGATCGATCCGGCAAACATGGCGGACGTTAACAAGACGTTCTCAAAGCCGGCAAATTATCAGGGCGTACTCGAAGGCCTTGCTAGAAGGAATATTTACGCCATCACGTCATTCATCGTCGGAATGGACAATGATACGGTCGGTGTCGCCGACCGAACCGTCGATGAGATCGAAAAATGGGCTCCGGGATTACCGGTCTTCGGCCAGTTGACGCCGTTTCCCGCAACGCCGCTTTACGACCGCTTGCGAGATGCCGGACGCCTCAAACGTCCAAAGCATTGGCTCGATTTCGCACCATTCGTAATGGCACACGATCCGCTCAAGATGACGATCGAGGATGCCAAGAAAGAAACGTTCGCCGCCTGGTCGCGTTCCTACAGCCCCGAACGCAACTGGGAAGCCATCCAGGCGATCCGAACCGCCCCGATCGACACACGCATCGGGCATCTCGTCGCACGCCTCTTTTTCCGCGGCATCTATTTCCCGCAGATGAGCAAAATGGCGTGGATCAAGCTCTTGTTCGACAATCGCAAACCGATCCTCAGCCTCACCGCCGAGGGCATCAGCACATGGCGAAAAGCCCGAAAACGCCGCCGCATCGAAGCTCGCGAAGTTCAGACAGCGCAATAGTCAGAACCGCCTGCGTAAGCGGGCGGAGTGAACAATAAAACAAAAATAGCCACCGATAAAATACAGATGACGCAGATAAGAGATCAATTCTTATCTGCGTCATCTGCGTTTATCTGCGGCTAGATTTTCTGAGCTATTTCCACGCCGCCCGCTCACGCAGGCGGTTCTGACTTACCTCACGAACGTATTCGGCACGGGCACGTCGCCGGTTATTCCAAACTGCTGGATCAGAGTGCCGCCGCCTGATTGGTTGGCAAACCATGTTGAGTTTGACGGCCGGAATATCGCCGCATCGAGTTTGCCGTCGCCGTCGTAATCTCCGGGAACGGGAACGTCGCCGTTCGCTCCAAAGCCGAACGCGTAATACGAGAAATCTTCGCTTCGCAGCACGAACCAGAATCCGCTGGCCGGTGTCCAAAACGCAACGTCCGCCTTGCCGTCGCCGGTGTAATCGCCCGGAACCGCCCTATCCGAAGCCGATCCAAACTGTAACGCAAAGACGACTCCGTTCGAACTCCGCTTGACCCACCACTCGGCGCCGTTCGCTCCGGACGGCCGGAAAATGCCAATGTCGGCCTTCGCATCGCCGTCGTAATCCGCGACGACGGGCTTGTCGCCGGTCGCTCCGAATGTGACGATGTCCGTCCCGCCGGTCGATCTGCTAATAAACCACGTGAGCGAACTCTCGCGGAAAACAGCCGCGTCGGCCTTGTTATCTCCGTCGTAGTCCGCCGGAACTGGTTGGTCGCCGGTCGCTCCGAACGGGAACGCGAAGAACGAAAAATCCTCGCTTCTCAAGACAAACCACTGCCCTGTCGAAGGCCGCCAAAACGCCACGTCCGTCTTACCGTCGCCGGTAAAATCGACCGGTGCCAGCCTGTCCGTATTCGCTCCAAACTGCAGCGCAGCGTTTCCGCCCGTCGAAGACTTCAGCCACCACCATTCCGAAACCGCACCGAGCGGCCTGAATATTGAGAGATCGGTTTTCGAATCGCCGTCAAAATCGAACGGTGAACGCCGCGGAGCAACCACCGGCAGATCGCCGTCGATCCGCATCGTCATAAATTTTGTTCCCGATTCGCCCGCAATGACGATCTGTCCTGCGGCATCGAGGGTAACTGCGTAGCCGACATTATCGATCTCCGTCCCAAAGCTGTACGAGACCTTGCCGTCCGTATCGAACGTCGTATCGAGCGAACCGTTCGCATTGTATCTGGCCACGGCAACGTCGTAATCGGTCGCGTTCGCCGCAGTTCCCGAGACGACGATCTTGCCGTTCGACTGAATCAAAACGGCCGTCGCAGCGTCGTTGCCGCCCAGTATCGAAGTCGTCACTTTACCGTCCGCGTCGAACGAGGTATCGAGCGAACCGTCGGTGTTATACCGTGCGGCAGCGAAATTCAGAGCCGCTCCGTTCTTTGCATAACCCGCCGCGACCACCTTGCCGTCGGCCTGTACCGCAACGCCCGTGGCCGCGTCATCTACTCCGAGCATCGAGGTCGTAACCTTGCCGTCCGTGTCAAAAGTTGTGTCGAGCGCGCCGTTCGCGTTGTATCGCAAAACAGCGAAATTGCTGACCAGCCCGTTAAAAGCATAACCCGCCGCGACGATCTTGCCGTCCGCCCTCACCGCGACAGCGTTCGCGACATCGTTGCCCGCGAGCACCGGCGTCGTCACCTTGCCGTCCGTATCAAACGTCGTGTCGAGCGAACCGTTCGCATTGTACCGTGCGAGCGCCGCGTCATAGTTCGAGCCGTCAAACGCCGAACCCGCGAGAACGATCTTGCCGTCCGTCTGGATCTTCATCGCGTTCGCAAAACTATCCACAGCCAGCATCGCCGTCGTTACTTTGCCGTCACCGTCAAAGGTCGTGTCGAGCGAACCATTCGGATTGTAACGGGCGATCGCAAAAACGTGATTCGTATTCGCCGCAGCATAGCCCGCAGCGACGATCTTTCCATCGCTCTGTATCGCGAGCGCTGTGATGCCATCATCTCCGCCGAGAATCGATGTCGTCACCATGCCGTCCGTGTCAAATGTCGTATCGAGCGTGCCGTTCGCGTTGTAACGAATGAGCGCAAAAATATAATTCGAGCCGCTCTTCGCGTATCCGCCAACCACGATCTTGCCATCAGCCTGCACAGCCACCGCCCGAGCCGAATCGTCGCCCGTCCCAAACGCCGTGCTCACCATCCCGGTCCCGCCAAACGTCAGGTCCAACGCCCCCGGAGCCGCAACGGCCGCACTCACCGCAATCGCAACAAACACAAAAGACGAAAAAACAACCCGCGACCCGCGGAGCAAAACTGTGGCTATCTGCATAATTCTATGGTTTACTTCTGGGCTATTACAACTGTATGTAAAGAAGTAACGTACCCCAAATACCGCAAAAACACAAGATTTTTTCTCCGCACGTCCAAAGCCAAACTACAAAATCCGCACGCGGCCGAATTCGGTTAGGAGCGGGCGGAGGTGGTTTACGGCAGTTTCGTGGGCCGCTCCGTTTGTGGCGAGGATGCCGTTGTAGTTTTGGAGTTTGGCTCGGTCGTAGCGCATTTCGCCGCCAAAGATGTCGGTCATGCGGCCGCCGGCCTCTTCGAGAATGATCTGCGGCCCGCACGTGTCCCAGAGCTTTGTCCGCGGGCTCGGGTGAATATAGATGTCGCACTCGCGTGTCGCGATCAGGCCGGTCTTTAGCCCCACGCTGCCGCGTTTGACGACCTTCGCGAAGCCAAAATGCTCGATAATACGGCCCATTCGGGATGTAGGATGGTTTCGCGTCATAGCCAGCGTCATTTGCGTGAGATCGGTATGATCGGATGTATAAACGCGTTCAGGTTCGCGGCCGCCGATCGAAAGATAAGATCCGCCGCCTTTCGCAGCGTAGCTCATCGAATCGTGAAACGGCAGGAAGACGACACCAACAACCGCGATACCGTCTTCGGCCAGTCCGATCTGGACGGCAAAATCGCCGTCTTTCTTAACAAAGCCGGCGGTCCCGTCGATTGGATCGATGATCCAGACACGGCGTTTGGAAAGGCGGCGTTCGAGGTCGTCGGATTCCTCTTCGGAGAGGATGGCGTCGTCGGGAAAAGCCGCCGCAAGGCCGTCAACGATAATACGGCTGGCCTCTTTATCGGCGAT
>JANLTF010000604.1:0-2054 GCA_031362825.1 Acidobacteriota bacterium
GCGACGTAGATCGGGTTGTCGGCGAGCAGTTTGCGTTCGGCTTCGTTGAAGGCTTGCGTGTTGTCTTTGAATTGTTCGCGGAGGGCGTCGATCTGCGGTTTGAGCTTGGCGGAACGGTCGTTCTCCTCTTTATTTGTGCGGGCGTCGAGGAATGACGGATAGAAATTGAGCATGATCACGCCGCCGTTCTTGGCAACGCGCTTGAGCACTTCGTCGGGGACATTTCGCGTGTGATCGTTAACGCCGCGGGCGTTCGAGTGCGAAGCGATGATCGGCGCCGTCGAAACGTCGAGCACGTCATCCATCACCTTGACCGAGACGTGCGAGATGTCGATGAACATTCCCAAACGGTTCATCTCGCGCACGACCTCTTTGCCAAAATCAGAAAGGCCGTTGTTCTTCACATCGCCCCGATGAGCGTCGGCCCAATCGTGCGAGACGTTATGCGTCAACGTCATATACCGAATGCCGAGACGATAAAAATCACGCAGAGCATACAGCGAATTCTCGATGGCATAACCGCCTTCGATACCCATCAGAGCACAGACCTTGCCCGCCTTTTTTGCCCGGCGGATCTCGGCAGCGGTCGTACACATTGTCAGCTGAGCCGGATGCTTTTCGGCTTCGCGATAAGTCGCGTCGATCAGGTCCATCGCCCGCCGCATCGCACCGCCGGTCTTGAGCGTTGCCCCAGAGACGTAGATCGAAAAGAACTCGCCCGTAATGCCGCTTGCCTTAAAGCGGCTGAGATCGGTATGAAACGGATCGCCGTCCTTATGAAATTTGCCAACCGAGTTGGTCGCCAGATCAAAATCCTCATCGACCATTGGGCTTGTGATGTCGTTGTGGCCATCGATGACGATCGCCTTCTTGTGAATTTTCAGCGCCTTTGCCCAAACGGCCGGTTCGGCGTCTTTCGGCATCGTCTGCCCAAACGAAACGGCGGAAAATGAGAGCAGTAGCAGGAACGAGATCAGCTTTTTCATATATTTATTTACCGGCGAGATTTGCGATAAGTTTAGCTTGTTTTGATCGATTGAGAAAGCGTCAGCCCAGCAGCGGAAAGAACTGGCCTTCGATCTTCGCACCTTTTGGTATCGGCGGCGTCCCGGCGAGCAGGGGTTCGTTGCTATCCGACATCACGCCGTCGCGAAATACATTAATCACCGCCGCCCGGCGCGGCGTCGCCGAACGATTTTCGTAGCTTCCGTGGACCATCATCGAATGATGAAAACTCGCCTGCCCGGCCTTTAATTCGATCGCCATAGGCTGGAACGACGTCTTTTGCTCATCGCTGAGATGCTCAAATATCGATTCCATATCATCGGAAAAACCGCCGCGAGGCAGAAGCGGCCAGCGATGCGAGCCCGGAACGTAATGGACACAGCCGTTCTCGACGGTCGAATCGTCAAGGCCGATCCAGCACGTGACGTGAGCGTTTGGCACCGTCCTCGTCCAATACGAATAATCCTGATGCCACGCGACGACCGCGCCGTCATTCGCCGGTTTCACAAAAACCTGATCATGCCAAAATCGAGGACGGCCGCCGAGCAATTGATGAAAACACGCCGCCAGCCGCGGCAAGAAGATCAGATCGTGAAACGCCTCCGACACTCGCCACGCTCCGAGGGCGTGAAACAGCACCTTCGACGGATCGGCCGATTCGTTGAGGTTGTATTCGTAAAATCGCGGATCACCGCTCATTTCCGGCGACGTGATTTCGGCAAGGTCGCAGCGGAGCACTTCGACCTGAGATCCGTTGAGCAGATCGACACCGGCGAGATAGCCGTTCTCCGAAAAGAAATCGACTTGATCGTGCGAAAGTGGTTCATTGCGATGGGCGACATTCGAATCGAATGTCCCAGTCAGTAGTTCATGAAATTTTGATAGATCACCCGTCATTTTTCCTACAAACGGTTGTTAAACAATATTGAAAAAATGGTATTTTTTACATCTGAATGGATATTTCACAGCTCTAAAGCTCATGATGGTCAGCTAAAATGGTTGTGTTGATTTAAAAAAATTCAGACAGAAAAAGACATGCAAAGTACATA
>JANLTF010000006.1:0-1816 GCA_031362825.1 Acidobacteriota bacterium
TCTTTAATTTTGTCCAAAATTCGATCGAGCTGCGGCCTGTGATGTCGTTTGCTCCGAAACGCGATTCATTCCAGCCTCCGAAAGAGAACGGCTCGCGCGGCACCGGAACTCCGATGTTGACGCCGATCATACCGGCGCTGGCGTGTTCCATTACATATCTTGCCAGACCACCGCTTTGAGTGAAGACCGCTGCGGCGTTGCCGTAAGGATTTTCGTTCTCGATCTTAATAGCTTCGTCGAGCGTATCTGTTCGCATGATCGAGATCACCGGACCAAAGATCTCCTCCGTAGCTACAGACATTCCGGACGTTACATAGTCGATGACGGTCGGGCCGACATAGGTTCCGTTTTCTTTGCCTTCGACAACGGCACCGCGTCCATCGACGAGGATCTTCGCACCGTTGCGTTCGGCTTCGGAAATATAATCTTCGATACGAGTTTTAGCTGCTTTCGAAATAACGGCACCGAGATTTTTACCAGGAATAACTTTGCGTGCTTCGACGACAATCTGGTCGATGATCGGATCGACATTGCCAACCGCGAGCATAGCCGAAGCGGCCATACACCGCTGTCCCGCGCAGCCCGACATCGAGGCCGTGACATTCGACGCCGTCATCGCCGGATTTGCATCCGGCAGAACGAAAAGGTGATTCTTTGCTCCACCCAACGCGATGCAGCGTTTCAGGTGGTGCGTGCTTTGTTGATAAACGAGCTTCGCAACTTTGGTCGAGCCGACAAAACTTACCGCCTCGATATCTTTGTGAGAGCATATACCTTCGACGATATCCTTGCCGCCGTTGATCACATTGAAAACGCCGTCGGGCAAGCCCGCTTCCTTTAATATTTCTGCCATTCGTACGACCGACAGCGGCACAAGCTCGGATGGCTTCATTATCATCGTGTTACCGAGTACCAGCGCATTCGGCATAGTCCAATTCGGCACCATCAAAGGAAAATTGAACGGCACAATAGACGCAACAACGCCGACAGGGAAATGCTCAGTGCGACATTCGACGCCGCGGCTGACTTCCATGATCTCGCCGGAAATAAGCTGCGGCATCGAGCAAGCGAATTCTGTCAGCTCAATGCTCTTATCAACCTCTGCTCGTGCCTCATCGAGGGTCTTGCCGTTTTCTTCGGAGACCAAAGCGGTGAGTTCGTCGGAATACTTTTCGAGCAAATACCGATAGCGAAAAAACACTTGGGAGCGTTCTTTTATTGGCAGCTTGCTCCAGCTTTCAAAAGCCTTTTTCGCTGATCTTACCGCTCTTTCCAGTTCGTCGGGTGAAGACATTGGGACAGTCGACAACAGGCTGCCGTCCAGAGGCGACGTGACATCAAGATCATTTGCGGAGGCACTTTCCACAAACTCGCCGTTGTAAAAATTCTTAACTCTTTTGTATTTCATTATTTATTTCTATCGGCGGTATCGCCGCCATCAACGCCCAATGTACGACAAACGCGACGCCGAATCCAACAAACCACGCATAATCATATAACGGTCGAAGTATTGGAATTATCAACCCGATCCACGCAAAAAAGCAACCCAAAAGCGTCGCAATTACGGCTCGCCAATTCCAGCCGCCGTAAATTCCTTTGCTGCGATAGAGATCGCCGAGATTCAGGGTTTTATACCGGCCGAGCCAGTAATCCGCGTTCAGAACACCCGCTATCGATCCCAAACCGCACGAATAACCGACTAGCCAGCCAATAATATATCCGCTCGGATCGGCAAGCAACTTCCAAGGCATCATCAAAATCCCGATGATTCCGGTGATCAAGCCGCCAGTGCGAAATGAGATAAGTTTAGGGAATG
>JANLTF010000013.1:0-2871 GCA_031362825.1 Acidobacteriota bacterium
GATCGGCTTTTCGACAAGGACATGAACGCCGGCATCAAGAAAAGCACACGCGATCTCGCAATGAGTCTCGGTTGGTGTTGCTAATGAAATCGCATCGACCTTGCCGATCAACTCATACCAATCTGCAAAACCGGAGCAATCGGTGTCAGACGCAACACGCGCGACTGTTTCTGCGTCAGCATCACAAACACCGACCAACTCGACACGGCCTTCCGCAGCGAGCTCAGCATAGTTTCGTGCGTGGTGCCGACCTAAGCTGCCGACACCGATCGCGGCCACTCTTAAATTGTGAGTTTCACTCATAATTTGATAACAAATTGTTTTTCAGCAATACTTTACATTCTCATTTAAGATGGCTGAAATTACAAAGAGCGACGATCAAGCCCCGGCTTCCGAGAGCAAATATATCAATATTGTGCTCGGGATATTGGCCGTCTTTACCTATTTCTTTGGCCTCACGATCCCGTTTCTCGGACCTGACGAAGCACGCTATGCACAGGTCGCCCGGGAGATGTTCGAACGCGGCGATTGGGTGACGCCGACGCTCGGCGGATTTAACTGGTTCGAAAAGCCGGCGTTGCTCTATTGGCTCGAGATCGCCTCGTACCACATTTTCGGCGTGAACGAGTTTGCCGCCCGCTTTGGCCCGGCGATATTTGGGCTGGGAACGGTCGTCAGTTTGTATATTCTCGGCAAGGCGATCGGTTCCTGGTCTGCTGAGTCAGAACTGGATCAGTCGGACAAAGGATTCGCTTCGCGAATCGCATTGATCGCCGCCTCGACGCTCGGGATCATGGCATTCGCCCATGGAGCGAGCTTCGATATAATTGTCACATTCCCGATGACTGCGTCACTCGTCAGCTTTTACATCTGGCATAGACGGGCCGACGGCGAAGCGTCGGGGCCGCGTCGCACGTCGTCGGTTTCGCTGATCCTTTTCTATGTATTCATTGGAATTGCGTTGCTTGCGAAAGGGCTAATCGGAGCCGTCTTTCCGTTGGCAATTGTGGCGCTATTTTATTTGCTTTCGAGAAAACTGCCGAGCAGTTTCTTCATCGTAAGTCTGTTTTGGGGAGCACTTATCTCGCTCGCCGTCGCGTCGACATGGTACGTTCCGATGTATCTAAAGCACGGATACGGCTTTATCGATGAGTTTTTTATTCAACACCATTTTCAGAGGTTCACTTCTAACAAATATCAGCATCCGCAGCCGTTCTATTTCTTTTTCATCGTACTGCCGTTAATGACGCTGCCCTGGCTACCGTTCGTTGCCGCTTCGATTTGGACATTTGTTCGTTCCGTAATTCAACGTGTTGCGGTGTCACCGATCGTTTTTTTCGCATTCGCGTGGCTTGGTGTGCCGCTCGTCTTCTTCTCGTTCTCCGGTTCAAAACTTCCGGGGTACGTCTTGCCCGCCGTTCCCGCAGCGGTCGTCTTGGCCGCCGTTTATATCTCAAAACTCTCTAAAAACAATGCGAGATGGACGATGATCACACAATTGCTTGCTCTCTCCGTCTTCATCGGAACGATAATGCTGCAGCTTACGGTAATGCCATGGTTTGCGCCGACCGATTCGGTCAAGTCGCTTGTGGCGGCCGCCAATGAACGTGGATATAACAAGGATCGCATTCTCGCGTTCTATTCGGTCTCACACAATGCCGAATTTTATGCGGTAGGCCGGCTGATACGCGATACCGCAGGCAAGCAGAAACCGTTCTACAGTGTCGAAGAGGTAATATCGTTACTCGCTACTGAGCCATCGCACCAACTTCTGGCACTCGTAAAACTGCAGGATATGGCGAAAATGCAGACGGGCGGAAAACTGTCTATTGAGATGATCGCCGACAATTCCGAGTATGCGATCGTTGCGATCAGGTCAAACTAATTACTATGCTTCCGCAGCTCGACGTAAACGATCCATCAGCGCCGAACCAATACCTGGATCATCGACCGTCTCGCAGTAAATTGTTTGGATGCCGCCGCGGTCACATTCCCGAAAAAACTCAAAGACCGAATGGGCATAGTCTTCGATCGAATAGCATTGCTTGACCAAAGCGAAGTTGGCCGCCGGTCGTCGTAAACCGATGAACGAACATCGAGCCGGTACCGGATCTAAGACCCCAGATTTGAGTTCTGAAATATCCGATCTATCTAGCAAAACAACCTTTGCATTCGGCGAATAATGGCGATGAAGTAACCCCGGACTTCGAGCCGGTTCGGCGGTATCCGTTTGCAACGCACGCGTCTCGGGTATTACCGCTCGCAATTGCTTGAGCGAAATCGAACCCGCACGCAGTAATATCGGCACATCCAACGTGCAATCGACCACCGTAGATTCGAGCCCGATCTCGGTCGGCTCGTCCTTTAGAATGCAGTCGATCCGCCCGTCCAGGTCCTCAAGCACCGCCTCCCAGGTTGTCGGCGAAGGCCGCCCGGAGAGATTTGCAGAAGGTGCGACGACCGGCACGCCGCACGCTCGGAGGAACTCGTTCGCAAGCCCAAACGCCGGCATTCGAATGCCGATCGTATCGAGGCCTGCGGTCGCGATCAGGGGAACCGCTTCTCGCTTTCTCAAAACGACAGTGAGCGGCCCGGGAAAAAGTGCCTCAATAAATCTCTCTGCGCTCTCGGTGATCTCCGTGGCAAGCAATCCGATCTGCTCCATTAAAGCAATATGAGCGATTAAAGGATTGTCAGCAGGTCTTCGCTTTGCCTCAAATATCCTCGCAACTGCCGCCGCATCAAACACATTCGCCCCAAGCCCATAAACCGTTTCAGTCGGAAACGCGACGATCCCGCCGCTCCGAATAAACGCCGCCGCCTCTATCGCATCTGCTGTATAAACGGTCTTCATACGAATTTAACTATTCA
>JANLTF010000021.1:0-9447 GCA_031362825.1 Acidobacteriota bacterium
ATTCGATCGTCGGTTTAGAGAACGTTGCCCTCTGGCACGAACGCGATATCTCGCACTCTTCGGCGGAACGCATTGTGCTGCCTGATTCGTCGGCGACTTTGGATTATATCCTCGCGAAAACTACGAGTTTGCTTGACACGCTCATCGTTTATCCCGAGAATATGCTCAAGAATCTCGACCTGACACGCGGGCTTGTGTTCAGCGGTCAGCTAATGCTCGCCCTAACTCAAAAAGGCATCTCCCGCGAAGACGCATACGCCTGGACACAGCGAAACGCAATGAAGGTCTGGGACGAAGGTGGCGTGTATGTTGAGTTGGTGCGGAATGATGCAGATATTTCGTCACATCTCACGATCGAGGAGATCGAACGTGTATTCGATCTAAAACACTATCTGAGGAATGTTGGGAAGGTGTTCGAGAGGGTGTTCTAGGAAATAACCTCTTTCATTTTTTGCCGTTTTTCAAAATCTCTGATCTTTTCGTGAAGACTTTCAAGGGTTTCATCTTCGAACAGAGTTTTGCGCCATTCTGTATAATCAAATGGCTCGCGCATCGCAATAGCGACGAATCGCATCGCCTCGGTGGTTCCAAGTGCGCCGACGAGAGCCTGCATTCCTTTTTTTCTTAGCTCGTTGTCATTTTTCATTTTAAGTTAATTACCCAGATCAATAATTCTTGCCGGCCCACATATTAAAATATCACTAATCGAATTTGATCGCTTCAAGATTCCATCGTCGGTAGTAACGAAATATTCAGCCGACCCTTCGATCGCAGATGCAACGTGAATCGCATCCATAAACTATAGCCCTGATTTTATCAGACTTTTCGAACCATCCAAAACATTTTGGGTTTCCTCGATATCTAGAATCGCGAAATTGCCCCATTTCTTGATTTGTTCGCGCCGTTCCAAACTCGGATTTTGAGCGATCTCAAAATCTAATGCCGACGACCAAACAAGTTCAATTTTACCTTCGGTGATTCGATCCAGTATTGAACGAATAAACGCTGCTTCTTCACTGACCCTGACATTAGATTTCGGATCGAATGGACGATTAAGGGCACATGTGTCGAGATAGATTCGCATAACGGAAATGGACAATCCATCACATCCGTCCGATGAATAAATTGCTCGGGGTTTTTAGCAACGACAAATCTTATTGACCTTGCTAGTTCGACCATTTATCGGCCATGTTGCCGATGATCGGGAGTTTGAAGATCTGGCCTTGGAATGCCTTGATGCAGCTAATGATCAAACCTATCACCCATACGAGAGCGAATAGCAAAAATGCGATGTAAACAAGGAAGATCAAGATTACCAATGCCGGTACCTGTGAAACGGCCACTAGCGCCATAACAACAAAGACGGCTATCAGAAAGATAATTGTCGCAACCATCATTAGCGCAGAATGCAATAACGACTGAACGGCGTGAAAGCGTGGAAGTTTATTGGTCTTGTCCGTTGCAAGTACGCCAATGCTAACGATCAGGTGGCAAAACATGACGGGAACATATGCTAGGCCCGCAGCGACATTTGGTTCGAGACCGAACACGGATTTTCCTAAGTTATTGTTCATTCTGGCTCCGTTAAAATTGACAGGGTCTCTGAAAGCCCTGAAAAGGCGGTTCAGAGACCCATAACGATCAAAAGAAAACTAGTTCGACCAATTATCAGCCATGTTGCCGATGACGGGAATTTTATAAATCTGTCCCTGAAAGGCCTTAATTAGAGCGATGATCATAAAAACAAAAATCGCCAGTCCGAGGACGACCATGATCAGCCACACGATTATCATAAACAGCGGAAATCCGATTGCGGAGTCAACCGCTAAGGCGATACCGAAACCAACCATATAGACGATAACCAGCGGAATGGTGGAGGCCAACAGCAACAGCGACTGGAAAGCGTGAAAACGAGGCAATTTATTTGTTTTGTCAGTAACGACCACGATAATGCTCATTATCAGGTTGATACCGCAGATAGGTAGATAGCAGAGTCCGGCGGCGACGTTGGCGTCAAGTCCGAGTGCGGATTTTCCATCATTGTTTTGCATAATTTAAGTGTTCTCCTTTAACGGGTTTTAATTTTGAACGATTGCTGGATACGAAATTTACGTGAAATTTACCATAAGACTTTGATTTATACAACGTAGTGCGTCAGAATCTAGAATTTATTTTGGAGCGTTCTATGAAAGCAAAGGTTTACGTCACTCTCAAACCCAGCGTACTCGATCCGCAGGGCAAAGCGATCCACCATAGCGTCGAATCGCTCGGCTACAAAGGCATCGGCGATATTCGCCAGGGCAAGTACTTCGAACTCGAGATCGACGATTCGATACCGCACGCCGTCGCTCAATCTTCTATCGAACGCATCGCCAACGACGTTCTTGCAAATCCGGTCATCGAGGACTTTCGCGTGGAGGTGCAGTCGTGAAGTTTGGTGTCGTAGTATTTCCCGGTTCGAATTGCGACCACGACGCCTACCACGTGCTGTCGAAGCATGTCGGTCAGCCAGTTGATTTTGTCTGGCATCAGCAGACCGATCTGAGCGAATTTGATGCCCTTGTTGTTCCCGGTGGATTTTCGTACGGTGACTATCTGCGAGCCGGTGCGTTAGCGCGGTTTTCGCCGGTGATGCGGTCGATCAAGGAATTTGCGGCGGAAGGGAAGTATGTATTCGGCATCTGCAACGGTTTTCAGATATTGTGCGAAGCCGGTTTGCTGCCCGGTGCCTTGATGCGAAATGCGGGCCTGCATTTTATCTGCAAGCACGTCAATCTCCGCGTCGAGAACACAAATACGCCATTTACGTCCGAGGTCGATCCCGCAAAAGTTCTCTCGATCCCGATCGCACATGCCGAAGGCAATTACACTTGTGACGACGCTACATTTGAGCAACTCGAGGAAAACGGCCAGATCGTCTTCCGCTATTGCGACGAAAACGGCGACATCACCGACGAATCAAACCCAAACGGTGCCCGCTCGAACATCGCCGGCATCTGCAACCTCGACCGAAACGTCATGGGCATGATGCCCCACCCGGAACGCGCATGCGAACCGCTTCTCGGCTCAAACGATGGTCGCGACATCTTCCGCTCGCTGACGCATGCTATAAACCAGGGTTGATTTACTTTTCGCGCATTCGGTGGTTCAATAAGATTGTTTGAAAATCTACACCAGTAATGCCACGACAGGCATTCGGGCGGCGATACGTGGTCGTCTTTTACATAAATCGCACGTACAAACACTGATGCCGCGAAGGAAATTTCGTCATACACAGCGTTTTGAGTCTTCGGGTGACAGCACCTTTCAGGAATATCTTTTAAATCAACCAACACAACAGACGACGCGCTCTGAATTGCTCAGATTGATCCGCGGGGGCGAGGACACGTACCTCGAACTCAAGGTCAAGCTCTCGAACCCCGAGCGGATCGCGCAGGGCATCGTCGCACTCGCGAATACGGACGGCGGGACGATCATTTTTGGCGTCAATGACCAACTGCGGATCGAGGGCGTTTCGAATCCGGAGTGGGTGCAGTCGGAACTCGCACGCATCTGTCGCGAAGAGATCGTGCCGCCGCTGGTGCCGATGATCGACACAATGGCATTCGACAGCGGAAAACGCATCGTCGCGCTCGATATCGACGGAAAAAAACGGCCATACCGGACAAAAGACGGACGTTTCTATTTGCGGATCGGTGCGGAGAAGCGTGAAGTTTCGCGTGACGAACTTTCCGGCTGGCTCGACGAGATCAGGCCGCTTGGGTTTGAGAATATTCCTTTGCAGACGGTGACCGAAGACGATTTTGACGACGCTTTGGTGTGGTCGTTTGCGAGCGGGTTTGATGACAATGCTCCGAACCTCGCTTTGTACAATACGAGCGATTTTTTGCGGAAAGATCTGCTACTCGCGGTCGGCAACGTGGATGATTTTTTCCCAACGGTTGCGGCTGTTTTATTGTTTGGCAAGGACGAACGCGTTGCCGAACTTCTTCCGCGTTCGAATGTGACGGTCGCGCGTTTTTCAGGTTCTAACGGCTCGGCACAGCTCATCGAAGCGATCGAGGTCAAGGGGAACATGCATTCGCAGTACGAGACGATAATGGCGTTCATCAAACGTTACACTGATCTCGGCAAAGAGCGACCGAAACGTAAGCTCGAACTCGTCACCGACAGCGTTGTCCAAGCCCGGGCGAATTATCATTTCTACTCGATCTCCGAGGCGATCATCAACGCGCTCATCCACCGCGACCTCGCCCTGCGTGAGATACGCACGCGGATCAATATCTACGACAACGCCATCGAATTTATCAATCCGCGTCGTACCAACGGCTTTAACCCGCCGGCCTCGCGGGCGATCCGCTACGGCATTACTCAACGCCTAAACCCGCAGATCGCTGCCATCTTCGCCCGCCGCGAATACGGCATCAACGCACCGCACGGCGGCCTGCCGATGATCCTGCGGCAGTCGAACCGCTTCTCGGGACGCAAACCCGAGATCTATCTTGCAGGCGACGAATTCAAATTGAAGATATGGGCGGCGTAGGAAGACAAGGGGCCGGAGACGAGAGGCCGGAGTCGTGGCTCGCCGACAACGGACTGCGATACCTGACGTCGGTCGCGACCGCGATTGTTTATTTCTTTTCCAACCCCAGTCCGCAGAGTTATTACGATTACACATTTCGGGTCGCGGAGAATTTCCTGCGGGGATCGATCGGGTTTGCGGAGAAGCGGCCTTCGTGGTTGAACGAATTTGTGCCGTTCGAAGGTGCTTGGTATTCGGTATTTCCGCTTGGAGCGGTAGTAACGATGATACCGGTCGCGGTGTTAAAGGTTGTCGGGATCGTGACGGAGATGCCGGGGGCGTGGGTCGCGGCGATACTGGCGGGCGTGATCTGTTACTTTTTGCTGAAGATAGCTTCGAAATATGACACATCGCAGACGAGGCAGATAATGCTGACGATGGCGGTCTTGTTCGGTACGTTCATGTGGACGAACCTGACGTTTGCCGGAGCGTGGCAATTGGCGCTTGGGTTTGCGATGGTCGGGCAGCTCGGGGCGATATATTTTACAGTGTACGACCGGCGGCCATTGATCGCGGGCGTTTTCTTTGCACTGGCATTTGGGAATAGGACGGAGAATCTGCTAACGGCACCGGTGTTTATGTACCTGCTTTGTCGTGGGCAAGAAGAAGGGGAGAAGAGGAGAAGAGGAGAAAGGGAGAAAACGTCAGAACCGGGAGCGGTAGCGACTGGGTTCATCGGGTTTTCACAAGTTTCGATCCGCAATCTGACCCTTTTCTGCTCAGTCCCATTTGTCCTAGGCGTCTCGACGTTGATCTACAACTACGTACGTTTTCATTCGTTTACGGATTTCGGATATGCCCGCATTCCGGGAGTTTTGCAGGAGCCTTGGTACAACCACGGGATCTTTTCGACGCATTATTTGGGGCGGCAGGCTTGGGAGATGTTGTTTAAGATGTGGAACTGGCGTCAGACATTTCCGTATCTGGTGCCGGACGGATTTAGTTCGTCGATCTTGTTTAGCAGCCCGTTCCTATTATTGATATTTCGGGTCGGTTCGCGCGACGGGGCATTGAAACTCGCGTGCTGGTTTTCGATCGTAATACTCACATTCCTGCTGTGGATACACGGCAATTCCGGCGGATGGCAGTTTGGATATCGATACGCGATGATATTACTGCCGTGGATATTCGTCGTGCTTCTGGAAAACGGCAGAAAGCACGTGACACCGACGGAATGGGCGTTGTGCGGCCTTTCGTTCGTCGCGAATATTTACGCAACGTGGCTGTTTCATTGGACGGAATACCTGAAGGTCCAGTAATCAACGCATTTATCGGGGAAATAATCGCCGTTATCAGGCAAATAATAACTATTATCAGATAAATAATGCCCATTATCAGTGAAATAATGGCCGTTAGCGGGGAATAATGCCCATTATCAGTGAAATAATGGCCGTTAGCAGGAAAATAATGCCCATTATCAGTGAAATACTGCCCGTTATTAGGGAAATAATGCCCGTGATCAGGGAAATAATGGCCGTTATCAGAGAAATAATCACTATTACTAGGGAAATAACGGCCTTTGTCAGCGAACTAACCGCCATTATTTTGGAAATGATGACGATTATCAGGAAAATAATCGCGTTGATCTATATTATAGACCCCGCTTTTTCGAGACTGCGAATGATCTATGCTCCTTGACCTTTCACCTCTAAAAGCCTCACGCGATTATCGCCTGTTATTCATCGGACAACTGGTCTCGTTCTTTGGGTCGATGATGACGTTTATCGTCGTGCCGTGGCAGATGTATCAGTTGACGCAGTCGTCGGCGATGGTCGGGTACATTTATCTGGCGGAATTCGTGCCGATGGTCGTGCTGGCGTTTGTCGGCGGGGCGATGGCGGATTTTCTGGACAAGCGGAAGATGCTGCGGCTGACGGAGATCGGACAGACGGCCGTAACCGCGATCCTGCTCGGCAATTCGCTGCTGCCGAGGCCGCAGATCTGGGTCTTATTCGTGGCGGTCGCGATGCACGCGGGGCTGGCGGCGATACAGCGGCCGGCGTTCGAATCGTTTATTCAAAAGGTAATTCCGGCCGAAATGATGTCGGCGGTGAGGGCTCTCAATTCGATCCGCTACAGCGTCGGAGCGATTGTCAGCCCGGCGGTCGCGGGGCTGATCGCGACGCAGTTCAGCGCGTCGATCGCGTATACGATCGACCTGTTCACATTCGACGCGTCGTTGATCGCGGTGTTTATGCTGAGGTTCGTGCCGCCGCCGGAGAACGCCGAGAAGCCGAGTTTCCAGTCGATCAAGCGGGCGTGGAAATACGCGTTCAGCCGTCAGGAACTCGTCGGAACTTACTTTATCGACATCGCGGCGATGTTCTTTGCAATGCCGCAGGCACTATATCCGGCACTCGCGGTGATATATGGCGACAAATACGTCGGCTTCTTTCCGGCGGCGATCGCGGCCGGGGCTTTGATCGCGAGTCTCACATCCGGTTGGACGCGCAAGATCCACCGGCACGGCCTGATGGTAACGATCGCGGCGGTTTTGTGGGGTGTCGCGATCTTGTTTTTCGGTCTTGTTGATAGCATCGTTCCGGCGCTTTTGTTTCTGGCGGCGGCGGGATTCTTTGATATGATATCAGGCATTTTTCGCGGTTCGATATGGAATCAGACGATCCCAAATTACCTTCGCGGACGTCTCGCGAGCATCGAGATGATGAGCTATCTCACCGGTCCGATGCTCGGCAGTGCTAAGATGGGTCTCGTCGCGGAAAGATTCGGCGTCAAAACGGCTCTGGTCAGCGGCGGCGTGCTGTGTGTCGTCGCTGTGATCGGAGCGGCCGTATTCCTACCGAAATTCGCCACTTACGACGGCCGCGAAGGCGTCAAGCAACGTGAGATCGAAGAGGCACAGCGTGCCGAACTAAACCGCGTTTCCGAAGGCGAGTTTTAGTCACAGATCCGCACAGATAAGAACGCGCTCCTTAATATCTGTGCGTATCCGTGTCCATCTGTGGCAAACTATTCTTATGGCAATTGTAAGAAAAAGACAGATCGAAAATCTCGAACAGATGAGCGGCGAGCAGCTTGAGGCGTTTTTGGATTTGATGCCGGCGAGGCAGGAATCGGTGAGCCAGATGCTCGATTACGTGGAGGACGAACTCTACGAGACCGAGTGCGATCACAGTTTGCGGCACTCGATGCGGTTCATGATGAAGAACGGCCTTGATTTTCCAAAACTCACCAACTGGCTCAACGAAAACGGCGGCTACTGTGACTGCAAAGTAATGGAACAGATCGCCCCGCTGTGGCGAGCAAAATTCGGCGACGATTGATGCGTTTCAGTTGCGATTTTTGTCTAAATCGTCTATGTTATTCGGAAAATCTCGATCGAAGGACGGTAGATAGCAATGAAAAATCAGAGAATTATAATAGGTTTGTTTAGTTTGGTGTCACTGGTGCTAGTGTTCGGATCGGTTGCGAACGCTCAAAAGGGTGTGACGATGACGATCAAGATCTATCTCTCCAACGACAAGCTAAACCCGAACATCGACGACTGCAACAAGGTGTTTCCGGTCACGCGAAAGATACCGAAAACGACCGCGACGGCGAAAGCCGCACTCGCTGCGCTATTCAAAGGCCCTACCAAAGACGAAGAAGCAAAAGGCTACAGCGGTCTGACCGCGGCCGAGACCGAGGGCATTCTCAAGAGCGTCAACGTCAAGAACGGAGCGGCATACGTCAACTTCACAAGCCGCGTGACCGAGCAAATGGGCAACGCGACCACCAGCTGCGGCGGCGGACAATATTGGGGCATGTTCGAGAAGACGCTGACGCAGTTCCCGACCATCAAAAAGGTCTACTACGCCATCGAAGGCAACACCAACGACTTCTACGGATGGGCCCATGAGGACGAATGCCCCCACGGCAAACACTGCGCGAAGAGTAATTTCAAATAGCAACGCGATCTAATTATTTCAAGTAAGTTTTCAGGTATTGGCCGGTGAAAGAGCCTTTGACCTTCGCGACTTCTTCCGGTGTTCCCGTGGCGACGATGTGGCCGCCGCCGGTGCCGCCTTCGGGGCCGAGGTCGATGACCCAATCGGCGGTTTTGATGACGTCCATGTTGTGCTCGATGACGAGGATGCTGCCGCCGTTGTCGATCAGGGCACGGAACGCGGTGAGGAGTTTGTTGATGTCCTCGAAATGCAGGCCGGTGGTCGGTTCGTCGAAGATGAAGAGCGTGCTCGATTTTGTTTTTAGGGCGAGATGCGACGCGAGTTTGACGCGTTGGGCTTCGCCGCCCGAGAGCGTCGTGGCCGATTGGCCGAGACGCAGATAACCGAGGCCGACAGAGTCGAGGACCTTGAGCTTGGGGGTCAGTTTGGCGACGTCTTTGAAGAAGAGAAGGGCTTCACGGATCGTCATGTTGAGGACCTCGTGAATGTTTTTGCCCTTGTATTTGATATCGAGGATCTCCTGCTTGAACCGCATGCCACGGCAGTCTTCGCACGTCAGCTCGACATCCGCGAGGAACTGCATCTCGATCGTCACCGTCCCGGAACCTTGGCAAATTTCACAGCGGCCGCCGGGAACGTTGAACGAAAAGTGGGAAGCGTTGTAGCCTTTCGTCTTGGCGGCGTTGGTTCCCGCGAAAACTTCGCGGATCGCGTCGTAGGCCTTTATATACGTCACCGGATTCGAACGCGGCGTGCGTCCGATCGGTGATTGATCGACTAGGATGATGTCGTCGATATTCTCGCCGCCCTTTATTTCCTTGAAAAACCCGACGTGACTGTTCCACTCGCCGCGTTTTTTCTTTAGTCCCGCATAAAGTACGTCGTGGACCAGCGTCGATTTGCCCGAGCCCGAAACTCCTGTCACGCAAACCAGCATTTCAAGCGGAATCTCGACCG
>JANLTF010000036.1:0-3466 GCA_031362825.1 Acidobacteriota bacterium
CCTCGACTCCGTCGTCAAGACCAAACCAGGCACCGGCCCGGCGGCGATCGACCGCACTAACCGGCAAAAACAGGTGACGCTGCTTGCGAATACAAAACCGGGAGGCTCGGCGGCAAGCATCACATCTGCGATAGACGGCTATGTCAAGGAACTGAACCTTCCGGTCGGTTACCATACCGGCTACGTTGGCCAGTCAAAGGAGATGGGCAAGGCCGGTTTCTACTTCCTGCTCGCGTTTGCTCTGTCATTTATCTTTATGTACATCGTGCTGGCAGCACAGTTCGAATCATTCATACATCCGGTCACGATCCTGCTCACGCTGCCGCTCTCTATTCCATTCGGTATTTTTAGCCTTTTGGTCATGGGGCAGACCGTGAATATCTTTTCGGGCCTCGGTTTACTGCTGTTATTTGGCGTGGTCAAGAAGAATGCAATTTTGCAGATCGATCATACAAATCATCTGCGTTCGCAAGGGATGAGCCGCTATGACGCGATCATTCAGGCAAACCGCGACCGTTTGCGTCCGATATTGATGACGACGATCGCTCTCGTCGCTGGTATGATCCCGCTCGTTGTTTCGACCGGTGCCGGCTCGGGAACGAACCGTTCGATCGGAGTGCTGGTGGTCGGAGGCCAATCGCTGTGCCTGCTACTGACGCTGCTAGCGGTGCCGGTGTTTTATTCGATCTTTGACGATCTGGCCGAGATGCGACTTTTCAAATACGTCAACCGGTTCGCATCCTGGTTGTTTGGCGGAGCAAAGCGCAGATTCTCGACCGCCGCGAGTTCGCTGCTTTCGAAGCAGTAATTTTTATGAAACGGCATTTATACATAATTGCATTGATACTGCTAACCGTTGGCGGCGTAGAGGTTCGGGCGCAAGACCCGACGCCGACGCCTGCCGTGAGTGACGTTCAAAAAGTCGAGCCGGAAAAAATCAAAGGAGTTCCCGCGATCGCCGAAAAATACCGTTCCGATGAACGGTTGCTGCCGGATCTTGGCCGCGTCGGCGTCGATATGACGGATCAAAAGCCTCTTACATTGCGGGAAACGATCGAACTTGCTCTCGAAAATAACCGCGATATCGAGGTTTCGCGAAAGACATCGACGATCGCCGAATGGGACCTACGCGGAACGGGCGGCATCTTTCAGCCGCGGCTTTCGGGGCAGTCGTATTACGAACGAGCGACGACGCCGAACGTCAGTATTTTTAGCAATAATCAAAAAACCACGCAGGGTTCGTTTATCGCCAATGCGTCAGTACAGGGCTACGTGCCTCGATTTGGTACGGTGCTCGCCAGCACCTTTAACAACTCGCGCGTGACGACCGACAATCCGATCAGTATTTTGAGCCCGCAGTATAATTCTAGCCTCGGATTTTCGTTGACGCAGCCGCTATTTCGCGGCCGCAGATTCGACGCCGGACGCCGAACTATTGAGATCGCCAAGCGTAATATTACGCTCACCGATACGCAGTTTCGGCAGCGTTCGATCGAAGTTGTAGCTTTTGTTGAAAAAGCCTATTGGGACCTGACGTATGCTCTAAGAAACCTTCAGGTACAGCGAGACGGCGTTCGAGACGCAAAGTCGCAGCTCGAACATAACCGCCGCCTCGTCGAAGAAGGCCAGCTTGCTCCGATCGATATAGTCGCCGCCGAAACGCAGGTCGCTAATTTCGAGCAGCTTGTTTACGACGCTCTGAACGTGGTAAACGCGACCGAAAATGCCCTCAAAAACTTGATCTCGCCGAACCGCACCGACGCGATCTGGCTACAGGCATTGACTCCGGTCGAAAGCGTTGAACAGGAAGTTCCGAAAACTACACTCACCGAAGCGATGGATCTCGCCATTGGCAACCGGCCCGAACTTGAGATCAACAAGGTCCAAAAGGACATCAATTTGCTTGATCAGCGGCTCTACCGCGATCAGAAGAAGCCGCAGATCGATTTTACGGCGGGCTACACATCGGCCGGTATCGGCGGCAGCCAGAATCCGAGTTTTAGCCCTTCGTTCCCGACTCCTTGCACGACAGCACCAACCTCGCCGGAATGCGCACAGCAGCAAGAAAATCTTGCACTGCTTACCGGTAGCCCGTTTCGCGGTGTTTTTGCGAACAGGTATCCGGTCCTGCGATTCGGCATCAATTTCAACATTCCGCTTTTCGGCGATAAGACCGCGAGTGCCCAGCTTGGGCGGGCAAAAGTCGAAGCTGAAAGGCTCGAAACGCAGCGTGAGCAGATCGAGCAGGGCATACAGGTCGAAGTTCGAAATGCTCTGCAATCCCTGAGAACTGCCGAAGGCCGCCTTCGGGCGGCTGCGATCGCGCGTGAGAACACGGCGAAACAATACGAATCGGAACAGCGGAAACTCGACGAGGGCCAGTCCGATGTGTATCGCGTTCTGGAGCGGCAGACGGCTCTCGCTGCGGCACGCAGCAACGAGCTTCGGGCACGCACCGAGCTAAACAAGGCGATCGCTGAGCTCGAACGTTCGACCGGTAACACGCTTAAAGCAAACGACATAGAACCGAAAATAAAATAATGCGAGCCGTCTATATCACCGAATTTGGTGCCCCTGAAAATCTCGAGATCCGCGCGGTTCCCGAGCCGCCCAGCCCTCAAAACCATCAAGTTCTGGTCCGCGTCAAAGCCGTCGGCCTTAACCGTGCGGACCTCCTGCAAGTCGCCGGACTCTATCCGCCGCCAGCCGGTTATTCGCCGAATATTCCCGGTCTTGAGTTTGCCGGTGAGGTAGCGGATATCGGCTCGGAAGTTATCAATTGGAACGCCGGCGACCGCGTTTTTGGTATCGTCGCGGGCGAATCGCAGGCTGACTTTTTGTTGACCGACGAATCTCTGCTCGCACGGATTCCTGATAATTTGAGTTTCACGGATGCCGCTGCCGTGCCGGAAGCCTTTATCACCGCACACGACGCGATCTTTACTCTTGGCGGCCTTAGCGAAGGGCAAACACTGCTTATTCATGCTGTCGGTTCCGGTGTCGGACTCGCCGGTTTGCAGATGGCAAAGGCAAACGGTGCGACCGTGATCGGCACATCGCGGACGGCCGATAAGCTGAATAAATGTTCGGCGTTTGGACTCGATCTCGGTATTGCGACGCCTGAACCTATATTTGCCGAGACGGCGCTGGAGAAAACCAACGGTCGCGGTGTCCACATTATTCTCGACCTTGTCGGAGCGGCCTATTTCGAACAAAACCTCGTGAGCCTCGCGACCAAAGGACGCCTTGTTCTAGTGGGCCTGACATCGGGTCGAACTGCCGAATTTAATCTTGGAGTGGCTCTGCAAAAACGGGCGAGTATTATCGGAACGACGCTTCGCGGTCGTTCGAATGAGGAAAAGGCCGACGCCACGCGCCTGTTCGCGGACGAGGTCGTGCCGCTGCTCGCAAACGGTGTTATCGTGCCGAACGTTGATCGCGTTTGTCCTATTAGGGAAGTTATCGA
>JANLTF010000149.1:0-2710 GCA_031362825.1 Acidobacteriota bacterium
GCTTGTTTGCCGAGGCGTTTGGCGGTTTGCTCGATCAGCGAGAGTTCGTAAAGCGAATCGACCTGAATCGCGTAAATGTCTGCGTTTATTGCGTTTTCGATCTCCCAAACTTCTTTGCTGGTGCCGTTGAATATTATCTGATCGCCGGTGAAACCCGCTTTGAGTGCTTTCCACAGTTCGCCGCCGGAATTTACCTCGATGTCGCAGTTGGCGTCTTTGACCGTTCGCAGGATCGCCATTGTGGACATCGCTTTGGCGGCGTAGCAGACTTTTAAAGGGCAGCCGATGACATCTTGAACTTTTTCGAGACGCCCGATGTTGTGTTTGATGCGGGATTCACTAAAGACGAACAGAGGTGTGCCGTGTTCGCGCGCGAGATCGACCGCAGAGACGCCGTCTATGTGCAACTGGCCTTCGCTTACCTCAATAAAGCCGGGGATTTCCCAAGGGTTCATCTTTTACTCATTAAATGTCGTCTATTTTTCCGGGCGAATGTCCGGAACCGGATTTAATTGAATTCCTGTTCCGCGCGGATAAAGTCCGGGCAGCGAGATCGGCAAGCGGCCGGTGATCCGCTGATTGCCAAGCAGCGAACGGGCCGAAGCGCGTTGCAAACTCGGCATGTCTCCGTAGGCGACGATGTACGTCTTTAACTCGGGAAAACTGCTGAGAATGTATGGATTGCCGAAGCTAACGCCGATCACATTTTTGCCCGCAGCGAGCAGTTCTTTCAAGATCTTTGCACCGTTGTCCGGAATGCCGACGCTGTTTCTGGCACCCGAACGGACGCGTCCATAAAGTCCGACGACGACGAGATCGGCTTCGTTTACCGTGCGGCGGGCAGCGGCGGCTTGTTCCGGAGTCGAATTTTCCTGCAAATATGATGATCCAAAACGTAGGCCGCTTGCACGCAGTGTACTAACCAAGCTGCCCATTGTGTTGACGCCGTCAAATCCATTGGAAATGCCGAGGACCGCGATCTTCTGATTTGAGTTGATCGGCAAAACGCCGCCGTCGTTGCGGACGAGCGTGATCGCCTTTGTCGCGATCTCGTCGGTCAGGGTCGTCGAATCCGGGCCTGAGATGGTTCGGTCCATCGAATCGATATTTGCCATTCGATTGGTGAACAGGCCGAGCTCGTGTTTCCAGGCGAGTTGGCGGCGGACAGATTCGTTGAGGCGTTCGGTAGGGATGCGGCCGCTTTTAACGGCGGCGAGCAGGCCTTTGATCATCGGATCGGGATCGGTAGGCTTTTCGAGGATGTCGGTGCCGGCGAGAAACGCCCGGACGCCCGCTTCCTCTTGTGTGAAATAGATCGTCAGGCCGCTCATCGACATCGCGTCAGAGACGATCAGGCCGTCGTATTTCATATCTTTGCGCAAGATTCCGGTCTGAACTTTTTCGGACAGTGTGGCCGGGATCGTCGCTTTTTCCTTTACTATCTCCGAACCTGCCTCGGCATCTCCGCCGCCGTAATTGCGAAGCGGTGTGATCTCTTCGCCATCGATCTGCGGCAGAGCGATGTGCGCGATCATGATCGAACCGATGCCGCCTTCAACGGCCTTTTTGAACGGGAAAAGCTCAGTTTTCTCGAGGCTTTCGCGGGAATGGTCGATGATCGGCAGGCCGCGGTGAGAATCAATGTTCGTATCGCCGTGGCCCGGGAAATGTTTGGCGGTCGCAATGACACATTCGCTCTGGATGCCTTGGGCGAACGGCACGCCGTATTTGGCGACATCGGCCGGGTCTTCTCCAAAGCTGCGGACGTTGATCACGGGATTTTCGGCGTTGTTATTCACGTCCAAGACCGGTGCATAGACGTGGCGGATGCCCATCGACTTGGCTTCGCGGCCGGTAATGACGCCCATGCGGCGTGCGAAATCAGGCTCGCCGGCCGCGGCTACTGCCATCGCCCAGGGGAAATTGGTCGCGTCTTCGAACCGCATTCCGATGCCTGTTTCGGCGTCGAGCGAGAGCAGCAAAGGTGTTTTAGCGGCGGCCTGCATACGGTTGCCGAGGATCGCGGTCTCGTACATCGGAGCACCGAAAAAGATGATGCCGCCGAGTTTGTTTTCGACGATATGCCGCTGCAGGTTCCGGAAATACGGGCTGTCTTGATTGACAAATTTCGCGTTGATGCCGATGTGGACGAGCTGGCCGACCTTTTCCTCGACCGTCATCTTTTTGATGAGTTTGTCGGCGAAATCGTATGACTTTTTCGACGGCCAGAGGCCTTTGCCCTTGATCGAGGAACATGGCTGTGCCACCACGGCAGCGAACTGGCCGAAGAGCAAAACGAAAACAATTGCGGAGCTAAACAGATACTTCATCATTTTTTGTCGGGATAAGTAAACTTGCCACAAAGGCGACTGAGAACGTGATCAGACTGCCGATCAGTGCATACCACGTCCACGCAATAACGGGACCATCGACCACCTTATTCGCCGCTAGCATTATATAGGTCATTGTCAAAATACTGACGATCATACCGATGAGAGCGTGGATCTCGCTCGCGCGTTTCATAAACGAGCCGACCAGAAAGACGCCGAGCACCGGGCCGTTTATCAACGAAGCGACTGCGAGAGCTAATCCTAAAGCGGATTCGCCCGATTTCATAAAGGCGATCGCGACGAGGATCTGAATGATGCCGATGATGACCGTCAGAATACCGGCGAGGCGGACGAGTTGTTTGTCGGTAATGTTCTTTTTG
>JANLTF010000282.1:0-5335 GCA_031362825.1 Acidobacteriota bacterium
TGACGGTTCAAGGTCTCGGGTGTCACGCCACGTTCCTGTAGCCGCACGAAACGGCACGTCGGTCGGGATCGGCACTGAATGTTGCGGCGGCAAGGCCGCTGCGGTTCGTTGACGATTGATGAGCTGATTTACATCGTGTCCGACCGACGCAACCTGCAGATCGTTCGATTCGAACATCAAAGCATACGCCATCCGCAGCAGCCCGCCCATAAGCAGAGTTACTGCACATATCGCGACGCCAAACGGCTCGGCATTGATCGCAACTGTAAATATCGAGACGATCGGTACGACCAGGAACGTCAGCAGAAAGATAAACAGTCCCTGTTTCAGCCCTTTTTTTCGCGGTGTCGTTCCTTTCGCCGCTGTCGAGGTGCTTTGAGGAATAATGCCGCCGGAATGGATCAATTCAGCGGCTCCCGTCAACAGAAAACCGCAACGCGAGCAGAAGCTCGTCTCGGTAGATATCCTTTCCTGGCCGCAATTCGGACAAAACATAGATGGCTATTTATACTCGTCCTTTTCGAGGAGTTTGGTCACGCCTTCGGTGTTTGCAGGCTGAAGATCGTTAGTATCGCGCCAGTTTCCGGCGGGCGGCGTTTGGTAGGCGGAAACCGGTATTGATTGTTGGGGCGGCAAAGCGTTATAAGCTGGCTGCTGAGGCATTGCATAATTGGGCTGCGGGGGCGGATACATTTGCGGCTGGATCGGATAAACGACCTTGTCGCTTTTCAGAAAGATCAGCGACGATACCATCAGGATCAACCCGCCAAAGATGCCAATGATCGCAGATGCTCCGGCCATTCTATCTACATTAAGAATGCCCCAAAGCGGTGTCATAATAAACAGAAAAGTAAGGAACCAGATAAGGCTAAACGCGAGTCCGTTCCTTCGTGTCCATATCGATTTCTTTTTCTTATTTAACTCAGCAAGCTGCGGCAGATAACCGCCGTGCGCCAAGACGTCCGACACGATGCCGAGCGGCAGGCCGCAGCGTGAGCAGAATTTTGTCTCGTTAGAGACCTGTTGTTGACCGCAACCGGGGCAATGCATGTGTCGACTCCTGTTTAAGACTCAAAACCTAACGAATTTTTGCACGAAAAAGTTCGGGTAGCAAGGCAGTTAACGCCTCGGCAGCTTTTCATCCGACAACATTTGAAAGACCGCGAACGCGCGGCCCTGATAATGCTCGGCCTGAGCGAGGGTTTCGAGGAGAATTTCGAAGATCGAACGAAGCTTTTCGGGCGCGGGCATTTGGCGGGTTAGATCTTCGTCCGATACGAAGAACTCGAGGCCTTTCTTTCGGGTTGTTTCTACCTCGCCGAGATATTGAATGATTCTTGCCTTGTCCGCAAGCTTCTCCGGTAGCGTCCATTCAAATGGATCGTCCCACAAACGCGTGGTGATTCCGCCAAATGTTTTCTCCACCATTGCTGCCGATCGCAGAACGTACTCACCGCACGAAAACGCGGCCATTGAATTGGGTACTTCACGGGGCTTTTCAAAAAGCTGGGCGTCAGTTAGTTTCGATAATAATTCCCGTGATCGATCATCGAGAAGGGAGAAACTGTTATCAAATGTCGTTAGCAAGGGATCCATAATTATAATACGGCAATCTTATCACCTCGCGGAAGCATTACGATATTTGCCATAGAACGCTAATTCTGCGATTCTGAGAATAAGCTTTCCGTCACATAAACCGATGTCCGAATTGCAGGTAAAAAAGCCGGCGGTCGATGTATCGTTTTGTTCTAGTTTGAACGACGACGCGTGGCACGACCTTGCCGGGCCGAATGCGTTTGAAAGCTGGCATTTCGATGCGGTGTCGGACGACGGGCGTGAGGCTTTGGTCATTGCGTTTTATGATAACTTCGTGCTGTCGCCGCGTTTTCATGCGGCTTCGAGCCGGGCGGAAACGAATGGCGGAATCTCGCAGCGCCGGTTTCCGGCGGTCTCGCTTGTCTATTCGGTCGATGGTAAGACGATCTTGAGCTCGGTCAACGAGTTTTCGCCGTCCGATTTTCACGCTGCCGACGGAAAGCCTGACATTCGCGTTTCGGGCTCCTCGTTTAGCGTGAAACGTGCCTCATACGGCGTAGGCTATATGGTCAACATTGATATCCGCACCGTTCGCGGCCGGCGGATCCATGCGGAAGTCGAATGGCTGTCGATCGAATCCGACCTCAAGGCCCCCAGTGACGAGCCTTCGTCCGCCGTCTGGAACGTGGTCGTGCCGCGTTCGGACGTGAGCGGGAAGATCACGCTCATCGGGCGTAGGGGCAAGGTTAGCAAACTCGTGACGTTTCGCGGCACGGGATATCACGATCATGTGTCGAGCGAGAATGCACACTATCGCGATCTTGGCTCTAGAATGTGGGGCAGGGCACATTTTGTTGATTCGACGGTGGTCTTCGACCGTCACGGCGGCGTCCAGGACCGAAAGGCAAGCGGCCATATTTACCTGATCCGTGAGGGCGAGATACACGAACGTGGGGCTGCATGCGAAGCAAGCGAACACCGACGCGACCGCTGGGGCCTCAATGTTCCGGGCTATACCGAGTTTACGACGGCCGACGGTATTGCGGTCGTGGTAAAGCCAATAAGTACTGTCAGTTCGGGGTTCTCTGATGTGAAGATGCTGAGCGAGATCACGCTCGGGCTGCGAGACGGCAAGTCGCGGAAGACGATCGGGCTGACTGAGTTTGTCGATCCGCGTCGTATGCGGAATCCGTTTTTTCGTTGGATATCCGATCTCGGGATCGGACGTGGAGGGAAGTCGCCGAAATTCTAGGCCCAGCGTTTTAGCTTGCGGATAACGTCATTCGACATTTGCATCGCTTGTCCGGCTGAGAATCCTAAGTTCGCTGTCATAAAATCGATCGAGGACTGCACCATTCCATCGACGGTTTGGGTTGGGTTGGTAAATTCGCCGTTCTGATAGCAGAATGTGCAGTATTCGGAGGCTGCTGAGCCGTCGGATTCGGTGCCGAGATTAGCGAACTCGGCCGATATCGGCATCCCACAGCTTTGACATCGTGCTTTCTCTCCCATTTATCTCAGTTTAACGGCCGTGCCGTAGGCTAGCACTTCGGTCGCACCCTGGCCAAATTCGGTAGCGTCGTAACGCATACCGATTATCGCGTCGGCCCCGATCTCGTGGGCATGAGTGACGAGACGGTTGAAAGCATCCATGCGAGCCTGTTCGCAGACGACCGCCCATTCCTCGATATTGCCGCCGGCAATTGACTTAAAACCGCCAATGATCCCCCGCCCAAGCCCCGTCGCTCGCACCACGATCCCACGAACAACGCCCAGATATTCGGCGATCTCTTTCCCTTGAATGTCGAAACCGGTTGTGACGATCATAATTGCAGTTGTCGGTTGTCAGTAGTCGGTTGTCAGTAGGAAGTCGTTGTTTTGCCGACAACTGGCCAGTGACAACCGACGACTGAATGATGGTAGCGCCTAGGGGAGTTGAACCCCTCTTTCCAGGTTGAGAACCTAGCGTCCTAACCGATAGACGAAGGCGCCAAAGAAGCGAATGAGGATTATAAAACAATTTCTGGGGGAAAACCAAATGTGTTTTTTTTATGTGTTTCTATGTTTCGAGGTCAAATTGTGGTACGTACCACAATTTAATCTGCATTTTTGCGAAAATTAATTAAAAAACGTGGTTTGGTAATCCTTTTTAGGGCTTTGGTAACGCGTTTTCGAGGACTGGTAACGCGATAAACGGCCTTGTTAACGCGAGTCTGCGGCTTGGTGCCGCGCGAAAAAATAGGTGGCACCAAGACGTTTTTGGGCGAAATTTGCCTCTAGCCTGATCGACGGATAATCACCTGCCTGATCGAATCGACGAATCAGCGGCATGATCACACATATCCAAGACGGCCGCGGGAGAAACGGCGGCGGAAGCGGCGGCTGGCGGCGGCGGCTCTCCCGAAAAACTCGGTCAACACGACTGGCAAAAGCGAGAGGCCAACTGTTAAAGAGCGTCCAACGTATTGATCGTTCCACGTGGCACGCTCGTTCACACTCGCGTTTCTGTCCACTCCAATTTATAATGGTAGTTTGGATGTTTCTCATCCGGCACACCTATGGCACACAATCTATTTGAAACACGACAGCATTTTGCGACCGGTGATGGGACGACGGGGACGTATTATTCGCTTCCGCAGCTTGAGAAAGCGGGCGTTGGGAATATTTCGCGGCTTCCGATATCGATACGGATCGTTCTCGAGTCCGTTTTGCGTAATTTTGACGGCGGAAAGAAGGTGAGCGAGGCTAATGTCCGGGCGCTTGCGGCTTGGCAGGCGACAGAGGAACGCTCTGAGGAGATACCGTTTGTTGTCGCACGGGTTATTTTGCAGGACTTTACGGGTGTTCCGCTGCTTGTCGATCTGGCGGCGATGCGGTCGGCTGTGGAGCGGATGGGCAAGAATGTCGGTGTCATCGAGCCGCTTGTGCCGGTCGATCTGGTGATCGACCACTCGGTGCAGGTAGATTACGCAGGCAGCGAGTCGGCGTACCAGCAAAATATGGAGATGGAGTTCAAGCGCAACGATCAGCGGTACCGCTTTTTGAAGTGGGGAACTCAGGCGTTCAACGGTTTCAGCGTCGTGCCTCCGGGAATCGGGATCGTGCATCAGGTCAATCTTGAGTATTTGGCGAAGGGCGTGTTCGAACGCGACGGCGTTTATTTCCCTGATTCGCTGGTCGGAACCGATTCGCATACGACGATGATCAATGGGCTCGGGATCGTCGGCTGGGGAGTTGGCGGTATCGAGGCAGAGGCCGGAATGCTCGGGCAGCCGGTTTATTTCCTGACGCCGGACGTTGTCGGTGTGCATCTGACCGGCGAATTGCCGCAAGGTGCGACGGCGACCGATCTGGTGCTGCGAATTACGGAAATGCTGCGAAAGGCGAATGTTGTCGGCAAATTCGTCGAATTTTACGGCGAAGGCGCAGCGGCGCTCAACGCGACCGACCGTGCGACGATCGCGAATATGGCTCCGGAATACGGCGCGACGATGGGATTTTTTGGTGTAGATGAAAATACGCTTGAGTATTTTACAAACACAGGCCGCGATCAGGCCCAGATCGACACGATCCGCAATTATTACAAGGCTCAGGGCATGTTCGGCATCCCGCGTGACGGCGAGGTCGATTATTCGACGGTTGTTGAACTAAGCCTCGAAACGATCACGCCCGCAGTTGCCGGGCCGAAGCGACCGCAGGATCGCATTGAGCTTTCAAGCCTTGATGATCGTTTTATCGAGCTCTTTTCTAAACCAGTCGCCGACGGCGGATACGGCAAATTGGCGGACGATCTGACCAA
>JANLTF010000164.1:0-5058 GCA_031362825.1 Acidobacteriota bacterium
TGTCAATTCTCAATTATCAACTGTATTTATGGCGAAACGGCCGAGGATCGGGATTACAACACGGCTTGAGATCGAGACGCGGCGGTTTTATCTGGGGCGTGACTATTCCGACGCCGTCGAAGCCCACGGCGGTGTGCCGGTTCTGATCAATCTAATCCCGAAAGAAGGCTATATCAACGGCGTCCTCGACGATCTCGATGGTATATTATTGCCCGGATCGGACTCTGACATCGATCCGCACTATTTCGGCGAACAACCGCACGCGAATTTGGGTTCGGTGGTGACGGAGAAGGACGAGACGGACCTGTTGGTGCTCGCCGAAGTAGAAAAACGCGGCCTGCCGTTGCTCGCGATATGTTTTGGTATGCAGGCTTTGAACGTTTCGCGTGGCGGTTCGTTGATACAAGACATCGAATCGCAGGTCGACGGCCACATCAAACACCAGCAAGGCGTCCCGCGAGCGAGGAATTCGCACCATCTTGTTGTTGAGGAAGCCAGTTTGCTCGGGCGAATGTCAGCGGGTAACGGGAGTGTTCGCGTAAACTCGCACCATCACCAAGCCGTCGGACGTCTAGGTGATAATCTGAAAGCGACCGCCCGGGCGTCCGACGGCATCATCGAATGCGTCGAAGACACGCGGGAAGGGAAGTTCGTCGTCGGCGTGCAGTGGCATCCGGAACTATCATGGGCAGATGATCGTTTGTCAGGGAAGCTGTTTGAGACATTTGTAAATGCGTGTGTGGTGGAACGGAACATCTGAGTAGAATTTTATGGACAATCCGATAGTTATTGGAGTGATATCGTGGTTTTTTCCCGGCGTCGGGCATGTGATGCAGGGCAAGATGGTTCGCGGTGCGATCATCGCGGCCGTTGTCTGGTCGATGTTCATCATCGCCATCCTCAGCGGCGGGGCACATTATCCGGGATTTGAGTTCAAAGACGGCTTTCTACTGTATCTCTTGAATGTTTTCGCGAAACTTGGCAACGGATTGGGAGCGATCATCAGCTATTTTATTGCCGCAACGCCGGTGAAAGACGTTGCGGCCCTCGCCACGTTCGAATACGGCGGCCGATTTTTGGAAGTCGCCGGCTTAATAAACTACCTCGCGGTCATGGATTCGGCGGACATCGCCTACGGGAGGAAGAAATGACACATTTCCTGTATCTCGTCGGCTTCTCTCTGTTCGTATCGGTTGCGTTTGGCGTTTTTTCGGCCGGAACGCTCCGCGAGCGCGTGATCTACGGCGTGAAATCGTTTTTGCAGTTCGTGCTCGTGAGCCTGATCTTGGCCTGGATCCTCTATTTCATTCCGTGGTAAACCATGTCGCTGATCGAAACCGAGTGTGTTGTCCTCAAAACCTATAATCTCGCCGACGCGGACAAGATCGTTGTCCTTCTGACGCACGATCACGGAGTCGTTCGCGGCGTGGCGAAGGGAATAAAGCGGCTCAACAGCCGTTTCGGCAGCGGTTTGGAACCGTTCTCGATCGCTCACGTCACGTATTTTCAGAAAGAAACGTCGGAGCTGGGTTCGATACAGAAAGTTGATATCGTCAAGTCGTACTTCTCCGCCGCCAGCGATCCGGAATTCTTACAAAAATTCTCATATCTGGCCGATCTGGTCATAACTTTCTCGCCGCCGCACGATCCGAACGAAAAGTTATTCCGAATGACCAAGGCCTGTATCGAAACCGCCGCCGCGGATCCGAACGGCTTGCTTGCGATCGGCGTCTATTTCGAACTCTGGCTACTGCGGCTCTCCGGGTTTTTGCCTGATTGGAGTAACTGCGACCAGTGCAGACGGGTGTTTGACGAGATTGAAACTGTCGGACTGCTATCAAACTTTCATTTGGTTTGCACGAAATGCAGTCCGCATTCGCGCTCTTTGGATACGGAATATCGTGAGATCTATTCAAGCGCACGCCGTTTGTCGCCGGTCGAATTCGCCAGATTCGCGACTAATTACGGCGAGAGCCTCGCGGAACTGTCACATATCTTAAAACGCATTATTTCTTTCTCGACCGGCCGCGAGGTCGGCGGCGAGGTCTCGCTCAAGGTCGCACACTGACTTGTACATGAAGATTGGCTGGCTCATTTCAAGGTACCTGATCGGCGCGATACTGCCTTATTTCGCCTTTTCGTGGCTGCTCTTGAGCGTAATTCTATTTCTCCAGCAGGCGAGCAAATTTGCCGATATCTTTTTCAACATTAACATTCCCGCTGACCTCATCTGGCAGCTAACGGTCGCTCTCGTCCCAAACGTCATCGCTTTCACCTGCCCGATGGCTATGCTAGTCGGGACGATCATCGGCCTGTCGAAAATGCAGGGCGACAGCGAACTCGTCTCCATTCGCGTCGCCGGCGTCAGCAACCTGCAGATCGCCGTCCCGATAATGCTCCTGGGAATCTTGCTATCGGTCTTTGCGTTTGTCGTAAACCTGAAAGGCGTGCCGCTTGCCGCAGCGTTGGTGCGAAATGTCGCTCTCCAAACCGCGATCAAAAAGCTCGAATCGCCGATAGAGCCGGGCGTTTTCAACACCGAAGTCGCAGGCTACACGATCTACGTAAAAGACGGCGACGTCGAAAAGGGGCAGTGGAAAAACATCTTCATATATAGCGAAGACACGGGGAAAGGTACGGTGCGTCTGATAACGTCACGCGGCGGCCGCATCGATGTTTCGGATGAGCAGTCGGAACTCGTGCTCGACGGATCGAATGTCGTAACGCTTCCGCTCCAGCCCGGAGCAGGGAAGTATATTACCGAAAGCACCGAAGATGTCCGGATCGCAGTCAATACGAGACGAAGCGAACTGATAGATCGCCTCGGCGGCTCGAATCGAACGCTCGAAGAACTCGGCCTGTCCGAACTGTCCGAATTCGCCACGACCGGCGACGACAAAGACCGCATCGAAGCGCAGATCTTATGGCAGCGTCGCGTCACGCTTTCGATCACGCCGTTGATCTTTTGCCTGCTCGGCACGGCGATGATACTCAGGTTTAATCGCGGCGGCCGCGGTTTTGGAATCGTGTTGGCACTCGCAGGGCTGATCGGTTATTATCTGCTCGCATTCGCGGGCGAACAGCTTGCTCGGACACGCAGCATTAGTGTTTTAATGGCTTCAGCGATACCGATCGGAGCGAGCTCTATCGCGATCGCTGTGCTTTCGTATTCGAGACGTATTGAGTTTCTAGCGTCGTTGTTCGAACAGATCAGCACATGGTTTGCGTCGATCAAGTTCAGAAGGGAAGGCACGACGGCGGGGAATATCTTCGTCGATTTGACCACGGGCCTTCGCGATCTCGATCTAGTTGTAAATCTCCTCAAGTATTTCGTGCTTACACTCACGTTCCTGACGGTGGTGTTTATTATCTTTACGGCGTTCGAACTGTGGAAATTCGTCGGCATTATCGATGACGGATCGCTGCTGTTGGGGCGATATCTCTTCTTTCTATTGCCGTTTATTTATTTACAGATCGCGCCGTCCGCGGCGATGGTCGCGACGCTGGCGACCTATGTGATCAAATCGCGTCAGAACGAGATCGTCACTTGGACGTCCGCAGGGCAGAGCGTTTATCGCCTGCTGCTGCCATGCTTCATTTTGATGGCGGTGCTCGGTGCAGTGAACTGGCAGATACAGGAGCGTTTGACGCCGCGTGCAAACCAACTGCAAGACGCGGTCCGCCAACAGATCCGAAAAGGCGGCGCCGCTCTCGATAAGTCAGGCAAATTCTGGGTTGCTAGAGAAAACAGAATCTACTCGTTCCAACAACTCGAGTTGAATAACAACCCTGCGTCTGATAACGAAATGCGAGACGACTGTAACTCCTCATGTGCGCGGGCGCTGACGATCTATGAATTTTCATTAAATAGACAGGAATTGCAATCCGTGTACCGCACGGATCGTGCCACGTGGGAAAAAGGGAAGCTCATTTTCCGAGATACGACCGAGAAAGTCAGCCTCCACGACGGCAAGATCTCGACCGAATCTTTGCCGGGCGGGGAACTGGCAGAGGAATTCGACCCGTTCAATCAGATAAAAGGGAAGCCGAGCCACCTGAATATCGGCGAACTAAAGCAACGCCTCGCGAACACCGAATCCGAGGTCGAACGCCGCAGCTTTGCCGTCACTATCCAAAAACGCTACACGACCTGGGTCCTGCCGCTGATCATCGCTCTCTTCACCGCGCCATTCGCGCTCTCGCTCAGCCGAAAGGGAAAGGTCGTCACCATCGGTTACGCCGTCGGCCTCTGGCTCCTCTTCATGGGCACCACCAGCCTCTTCGCCCAATTCGGCGAAAGCGGCAACCTCACGCCGCTCATCGCCGCCTGGTCCCCGCTTTTGCTTTTTTCCATGCTCGGCGTGTATCTTCTCTCAAAGGTTCGCACCTGATTCGTGTCCGTAGCCCGCACGTAAGTAAGGGCTCAGCGTTGCGGCTTGACCGTGATGAGGAAATGAGACAACGTGGATAAGAATAAAAATTAACCACAGATAAACGCAGATAGACGCGGATAAAAAATCGTTTCTTCTTGTTTCTATCCGGGAAATCTCTGGTCAATTCGTGGTGCTTTAAGTTTGGAGGGAAAATCTATGAGAACGATTCTTGCTATGAGTGTCATTCTGCTCGCCGTCGCGAGTGCTGGTTTTGGGCAGACCGAACTGTTCACGCCGATGAAAGGCTCGGCGACGCCCGAGTTCCAGATGTCGAACGCCGACGGCGACCGCTGCCTGGTTTTTGGCACCAATATCGTCAAGACAACACGAGCCATCAATGGCGGCGAGAATGTCGAATTGTGGCATCGCGAAGGCAAGGCAAAGGGAATGGATGCCTGCGAGCTTACCGCAGAACCGTACGCTACCATCGAGGACTCCGACAATAACGAGTTTTACGGCATCTCGGCCGTTTACTTTTTTATCGACCAAGGCACCTCCTCCGGATCGCGTACGCTGCTCGTTTTCAAGACCGGCTCCGGCGACGAGGTCACCAAGGTAGATTATTTCGGCAACGGCGACTTTCCACGTATCGAGGCGGCAAGATATCTCTTCTACGACGCATTTT
>JANLTF010000343.1:0-2379 GCA_031362825.1 Acidobacteriota bacterium
CTTTATTCCGTAATGTTCGTCAGCTATCGCCGGGTCACTATCTGATCGCAAAACGTGGGAACGTCACTGTAAAACGCTATTGGGACGTCCGCTATCCAAAGGAGAACGCTGCACATCCGCACACGTCCGAAACGGAATGCATCGAAACGGTGCGTTCAATGCTCGACGAATCGATCCGTCTGCGAATGCGTGCCGATGTGCCGGTCGGTTGTTATCTCAGCGGCGGTGTCGATTCGTCGTCGGTGCTTGGGATGGCGAGCCGTTATGCGGAAGGGAAGTTCACGGCGTTTACGATCGCCTTCGACCATCCTGATTTCGACGAAAGTGGCCCTTCACGTCGAATGGCGGAGTTTGCCGGAGCGGAATTTCGACCGATTGCCGTGAAAGGCACCGACTTCGCAGATGTTTTCTACGAATCCGTCTGGAAAGGCGAGATGATCCACTACAACGCCCACGGTGCGGCCCGTTATCACCTCAGCCGAGCCGTGCGGGCCGAAGGCTATAAGACCGTCATCGGCGGCGAAGGTGCGGACGAACTTTTCGCCGGCTATGATTTCTCAAGCCAGGCGGTACTTGCGGGCGGTTCGTCTGGAATGGCGAAATATGCCGCAATGTTCTCACGTCTATTTAAGCCAAAGACCGAGACCGAACGCCGTATCGCCGAGACCTCGCCGTGGCTCGCACGCCTCAGCCATATTCTCGCCTTCCCGCCGCACCTTACAGACTATGTCGCGGAGAAGTTCGAATTTTTGCACTCGATCATCGCACCGGAGTTTGCGGAGCAGTTTCCAAAGCGCGACCCGTATCGCGAATTCTTCCGGCAGTTCGACTATCGCAAGACATTGCTCAGCAGGGAACCAGCGAAGCAGATACTTTATCTCTGGATGAAATCGCTCTTCGTAAACTACGTCCTCGCCGCCGAACGCCTCGATATGACAAACGCCGTCGAAGTGCGTCTGCCCTTCCTCGATCACAAGCTATTCGATTACGCGAGTTCGATACCTGTTTCCATGCTCGCGACGGGCGGTACACTGAAATACCTGCTCCGCGAAGCCGTCAAACCACATATCACCGACGAGGTCTATCGTGGCCTAAAGCAGCCGTTCCTCGCTCCGCCGACAACGCGGCGGAACGACGACGCGATGTATATTATGCTGCAGGACATCCTGCGGAGTAAGAATTTTGAGTCGGTGCCGTTCTTTGACCGTGCGGCCGTCATTAGTATGCTCGACGGCATCGCGACAATGGATGACGCATCCCGGGCGTCAATGGATCCGGTTCTCTATATGATGGCGTCGATCGGCGTACTGCACGAACGGTACAAGCTCTAGTCGAGCCTTTATTCAAAATATCTTCCATTTGGCCCACGTTTCCTAGCAAACGCTACCAACATCAATTATCATTTTACTGTTACATTTCTAAGACAGAATCTAAACGCAAAGGAACAAACCACTTGGAACCGACTGACGTAAAAGATCCCGAATATTTTCACAAGGTTGTCGATTGCCAGTACGCCTGTCCGGCGCACACGCCGGTGCCGGAATATATCCGCCTGATCGCCGAGGGACGCTATACCGAGGCGTACATGATCAACTGGGACTCGAACGTGTTTCCCGGCGTCTTAGGGCGAACGTGCGACCGCCCGTGCGAACCGGCGTGTCGTCGCGGACGCCTCGAACAGGAACCAGTAGCGATCTGCCGTCTCAAACGCGTCGCTGCGGACAATCGCGACGACGTCATTCCGTACATGCCGCAAGGGCCGTTTCCGCCGAATGGCAAAAAGGTCGCTCTGATCGGCGGAGGGCCGGCTTCGTTGACGGTTGCTCGCGATCTCGCTCCATTAGGTTACGAAATACATCTGTTTGACGAGCAAAAGCTCGGCGGCGGATTTATGCGGTCGCAGATACCAGCATTCCGTCTCCCGGAACGCGTTTTGAATGAAGAGGTCGATTACATCCTGCGGCTCGGCATCCATACGCATTTCGAGCACTATGTCGATTCGCTGAAAGGTGTGCTTGAGAAAGATTATGATGCAGTCTTCGTCGGAACCGGGGCTCCGCGTGGACGCGACCTGCCTGATCTGCCCGGACGGCAAGAGGGTGCGGCGAATATCCACATCGGTATCAATTGGCTTGGCTCGGTCGCATTTGAACATACGGAAAAGATCGGCAAACGCGTGATCGTGCTAGGCGGCGGTAATACTGCGATGGATTGTTGCCGCACGGCCCGTCGTCTTGGCGGGGAAGACGTCAAGGTCATCGTCCGCTCGCCGTTCGCATCGATGAAAGCTAGCCCGTGGGAAAAAGAGGACGCTCAGCACGAAGACATTCCGATCATCGATAATCACGTACCGAAGAGTTTCGTCGTCGAACGACTGGA
>JANLTF010000354.1:0-8434 GCA_031362825.1 Acidobacteriota bacterium
GCTTGTGGCGATGTTTCCGTACACCGAGATACGGTTCAAGCCGGGAAGCAAATTCAGCTATTCTAATCCGGGCATTATTTTCTTGGGCAAGATCATCGAGAAGGTTTCGGGCGAAGATTATGAGGTCTATATCGACAAAAATATCTTCAGACCGCTCGAGATGCACCGGAGCTATTTCGATACCACGCCGCCGCACTTACTCAAACATCGCTCGCATTCGTATTACATTGAGAACGCCAAGCGGACCGAGGGGCGTTTTGATGCAAATACCGGCATTACTGTCTCGAACAGCGGACTCAATTCGCCTATTCCCGACATGGTCAAGTATGTAAATTTTCTTGTCGGAGATCCAAAAAAACGTGTTATATATGATGTCGTACTAAAGCGCTCATCGCTCGAAGAAATGTGGCGGCCACAACTGCCGGTCGAGACGGACGCAAATGGGAATAGAGGATTTACGACCGACATCGGGCTGATATTCTTTATCGATAAAACGCTCGGCACGCATTACGGGCATGGCGGCGATCAGAACGGATTTATTAGTTATGTCGACTTTGACCCGACGAAGAGCGAGGCATCCATCATCGTCTTTAATACTGATGTGAAGTCGCCCGAAAATACGCCGGGATATGATGTCGTCGGAAAGCTAAGACGGGCCGTCAGGGCATTATTTTGAGGTTACAATATAAAATTCTTATGATAACCATAAGTTATTGCGATTGCAGGCAACCGTTTGACACTTTGTTTGCTCTAACCTCAAAATTACGAGGTCAGTAAGATTTAGTAATACAAGGAATACAATGAAAACAGATAGAAATTCGGCACTAATGCTTTCCGCTTTTGCGGTAATTTTGATGTTTGCGTCGGCAAGTTTTGCACAGATGGTCGGTGGTTATAAGGTGATCTCAAAGTCCGATGCGGCGGCTGTCGCAGCGGCAGATTTTGCAATCGAAACGCAGTCGGAAAAGTCCGAAAAGTCGTACGAGTTAACGGATCTTGTTAAGGCCGAGCGTCAGGTTGTACAAGGCTCGAATTACCGGCTTTGTATGGAAGTAAGTGCTGATGGCAGCGACACATTTTATGTTCAGGCAGTGGTCTATGTCGATCTGAAAGGCAATAAAAAGCTGTCGAGCTGGGCCGACTCGACCTGCGGTGACGCGACGGGGGCAGCAATACCGGTTACTAAACCGATAATTGTCGGCGGTTTTGGAACTGCTCCGAAAACCGACGCCCAAGTCATTGCGGCGGCGGACTTTGCCGTAAAGTCGCAGTCGAAAAAAATGGAGACCGAGTTTACGATCAATGAGATTGTCAAAGCCGAGCGGCAGGTCGTTCAGGGCATGAATTACCGTATTTGCATGCGCGTAGATGTCGAAGGTGACGAGCCGTTTTTGGTCAGTGCCGTCGTCTATCAGGACCTAAAGAGAAACTATATTTTGTCGAGCTGGAAAGCGACCGAGTGCGGTTAACTCGACAAGGCAGGCCGCCGTGTGTGAATTTTCTCCCGCCTCGGTGACCCAAAAACAGGCTGATTCTCGTTATTAAGGTAAAGAGCTGCGAAGGCTCTGATATCAATGGCAAGGTCATCCAATAGGACAAACCGAGGAAAATTATGAAAACACTATCACGCTCAGTATTTTTTCTTTTCGTATCACTACTTGTTGCTAGTTCGTCCGTTTCGGCCCAGCCGGGCGGCTATCAGCCCACTGAGATCGACGCGGGCGTTGATCTCGCGGCTGATTTCGCCGTAAAGGAACAGGCATCGAGGGCCAAGACCACGATCACGTTGAACAAGATCGTAAAGGCTTCGGACAAAGAGCCAAAGCTCGGTGCACGCGATTTTATGTTGTGCCTCGACACCAACGTGACAAACAAGCAGACGTTTGTTCAGGCGGTCGTTACGATGGACCAGTATTCGAATCTCAAACTAATGGGCTGGTCGAAATCGACTTGTGCCAATTCGGGTTCGGGCAGCGGTAAAGGATCGGGAATCGGTCCGGTATTTAAGCCGACCACGGATTACAGGGCCGGTAAGATCGACGATATCGGGGCTGATCTTGCAGCCCAAAACGCGATCATCCAACAGTCGGCGAAAACAAAGGCAAAGATCACTTTTGGCGAGATGATAAAGGTCGAGTATAAAGAACCGAAGCTGGGTGCGGCGGATTTTCGTTTGTGTATGTCGGTCGTTAATAACGGAAAACCGGGACGGGCACAGGCTCTGGTTTCGAAGGACCAATATCAAAATTATAAGCTCACATCATGGACAGATACCAGATGCGGCGAGTCGGCTGACGGATTTACTAAGGTCGAACAGTTCCAGGCCGGTGTGGACCTTGCCGCAGATTTTGCGGTGAAGAAACACTCGGAAGAGACAGGCATTGCTCACAAGATAGTTGAGATCCTGAAACGCGAAGAGAAGGGCGACAAGGAGAATCTGATGGCCGCAACCTATCGCATTTGCATGAAGGTAAGCGAAGACGGAAAGACTGAGCTAATTCAGGCGATCGTCTCGAAAGACGCGTATTCGAACCACAAACTCGTAAGTTGGGAACACTCTAAGTGCACCAAATAAAAAGAGTTAGCTAACACCTTTTGAGCGGTCCCAACTGCCTTGCAGTTTGCGGAGCAGCAAAATTTGTCCGGCATGATAGGCGTTGTGGGCGTTGATATTTGATATCAAAGTAGCCCACGGCGCCTGATTTGTTTTCGAAACCTTTCTCGCCATTTTGGTTTCGTCGGCATTTTGTATTAGCTCGCGAAACTCGTTCATTATCGCGTCGAGTCTTGCGATCTCCGCATTCCACGCTTCTTCGGTCGCTTCGCCGGCCACAAAGGTCGCGTCGTTGTCATCAACATCGTATTCGTAATCCACGCCCTTGAAACGCTCAACGTAGGCGAAATTGTAGTAGTTCAGATGGCTGACGGTTTCCCAGATCGAGTTGTCGGAACATTCGGGCTTCCAGACAGCCTCGTCAGCCGTCACGCCCTCGAGCGTATTCTTCAAAGCCACGAACCAAGCATTTTTGTCGTAGCACGCGGTGAATTGTTCAACGAGAAGATCCTTAACCATAACTACCAGCCTCTGTGTATTTTCCATTTATCGACGACCTCGCCGTTCTCAATCACATTGAAATGCGAATGCTGGGCGGCGGTCATGCATGAGTGGTTTGCGAGAATGCGAACGCGGTCGCCGACCTTGAAACGATTGAAAATACCGTCATCCGCCGCGTGGATCTCGCCATGTTCCTGCGAGAGCGATGTGAAACGCATTCCCGTGTCAACACCGTCGAGATCAAGCACACGGCCGTAGCCACACGACGGATCGAGACCGACCGGGCCGCGATCTTTTGACATAGCAATGCCGCCGGCGTCGATCACCAGCTTTCGCCGAGAAGCGTCGCGATGCACGACGGCAGCCAAGACGGTCAATGCTGTGTCATCGAATGAGCAACTTCCGAGCGTCGCCTGAAAATTGTCAAAGAAAATATAGTTGCCGGGCCGCACTTCGTCGATGCCGTCGAGGTGGTCGATGTGATTGATCGTCGGCGTCGAACCAATACTGACAGTCGGAACCTCGATACTCATATCACGCAGTCTCGCGGCCAGCTCGACCATACAATCGCGTTCGTGACTGGCGACTGCCTTTATCGCCTCAACGGTCTTTACATCGTACGAATGCCCTGCGTGTGTGAGAATTCCGGCGAAATGCAGATTCTTTGCTTCGAAGAGCTGTCGCGGAATCTCGATGGCCTCGGCAGTGTGCGGCTCTACGCCGACACGGTGTGTGCCGCAGTCGATCTTGACGAACACATCGAACTTCACGCCCGCCCGTCCTGTGGCTTCATCGAGCGATTTTGCTGTTTCGGAATCGTCGGTGAGCAAATTAAGTTTTACGCCGCTTCGCAACATCTCGATCGCGTCGGCAAATTTCCCAAGTTCGATCGGCACCGCATACGTGATATCGTTGAAGCCATCCGCCCCAAATGCCAGTGCCTCCGCCAGCGTCGAAACCGTGATCGCGCCATTATGTCCTGCTGTTTGAATACGGGCGACCTCGATACATTTGTGAGTTTTGATGTGCGGACGCAGACGGGCGCCGTTGCGTGTTGCAACATCGCTTATTCGCGCGGCATTTCTTCGTACTCGCTCGATGTCTAGGAGAAGAGAAGGTGTCATCAGTCGATGGATCGGCATCAAATTTGTTTCTCTTTTCGTTTCCAAGAAAGGCTAAAGCGGATTTCAAATCGAACTCGAGCGTAAAAAGGTTATTTTCGGTTGTGCAGAGTAATCGGCAGCACTCGCGCGTAATGCTCAAAATCCTTATCGCTTGTCAATATGGCCATCTTGCGACGTGCCGCAACTGAACAAATGAGAAAGTCCGTGTTGGCTCCCTGAATTCCTTGCTGGCGACACTTATTATAAAACAAGGCCGCCTCTTCGTAGTCTTCGCTCGTTAGTGTCGTGTCGGGAAAAACACCAAGGTGTTTTCGCAATTGCTCAAATTGAACCGTTGTCTTTACGCCGGATAGAATCTCTTGTCGGATCGCTCCGATTATGGCCACGCGTCCCTCCTGGATGATCTGTTCTAGTTCAGATCGAAACGGGTGCGAAGTGCCGGTTCTTCGGAGGGCCAGCGACCATACGGATGTATCGACCAGAACTTTCATGCCCTTCGCCGTTGTTCTTTATAGTCGTATTCCGGGTCGAAGTCTATTTTGCCGAATAGGCTCAGCATTTTCGCCTGTTTGCGACGTTGAATGTACTCTAGAAGCGCTTCGGTAACGGTCGCCTTCTTGGTCCGATGGCCTCCAACTTTACGAGCCTGTTCGATGAGCTGATCGTCAATTGCAAGATTCGTTGCCATTGTGTAAAGACTTACACAGACTGATGTGTAAAGTCAACGTAATTATTATTACGCATGTCCATTTTAGAACACGCTTTTTATTTTTACGAGGACGTTCGCGACCGTGAATCCATAATCCCTAAACACATCCTCAGCCGGAGCGGAGGCTCCGAATTTATCGACTGCAAGGACGTCGCCCTTGTCGCCTACGTATTTGTGCCAGCCTTGGGAAACGCCGGCTTCGATGGCGAGGCGGGCCGTTATCTTGGACGGCAGGACCTCGTCGCGGTATTTTTGCGGTTGAGCGTCGAAGAATTCCCAGCATGGCATTGAGACCACGCGGGTTGGGGTGCCTTCGGCGTTTAGCTTTTCGCGGGCTTCCATTGCGAGGCCGACTTCGGAGCCGGTGGCGATGAGGATGAGTTTTGGTGTTGTTGCTTTTCCGGCTTTGGTTTCGGCTTCGGCGAGGATGTAGGCACCTTTGTGGAGGCCCTTGGCGTCGGCGTGTTTTTTGCGGTCGATGAGAGCAACTTTTTGACGTGACAGCGCGAAGGCGGTCGGAGCGTTTGTGCGTTTTAGGGCGGAACGCCAAGCTTCGCGGACCTCGTGGGCGTCGCATGGGCGAATTAGGGCGAGGCCCGGGATCGCACGCATTGCGGCGAGGTGCTCGACCGATTGGTGCGTCGGGCCGTCTTCGCCGAGGCCGATCGAGTCGTGCGTGAAGACAAATATCGTCTGGATCTGCGACAGTGCCGCGAGTCTGATCGCCGGTCGCATATAGTCAGAAAACGTCTGAAACGTTCCGCCAAACGGAATGATGCTGCCATACAAGGCCATGCCGTTCATCAGCGAGCCCATAGCGTGTTCACGGATGCCGTAGTGGACGTTGCGGTTTTCGAATCGCCCGGCCTGAATATCGGCGGACGATTTGATGTATGTGTTGTTCGAAGGCGTCAGATCGCCGCTGCCGCCGAGCATCTGCGGAATGGCGTCAGCGATCGCATTGATGACCTCGCCGCTGTATGCACGCGTTGCCTTTGCCTCGACTCCGTCAAATTTGGGCAACGCCTTTTCCCAGCCATCAGGCAGCGAATCGCTACGGATCGATGCGAACGCGGCACCGAGTTCCGGATTTGCTTTCTCATGCTGTTTGACGAGAGCGGTCCAGTCCTTCTCCATTGCGGCACCGTTCTTTACAGCTTGCCGCATGTGAGCCGCGACCTCTTTCGGTACGTAAAAGCTCTTGTCCTCTGGCATTCCGAGATTGCGTTTTGTCTCTTTCACGGCCTCTTCGCCCGGAGCGTCGGAGTGCGCTTTACTTGTTCCCTGTTTCGGCATTCCAAAGCCGATGATAGTGTGGATGCGGATCAGCGACGGTTTGTTTTTGACCTTTTGGGCGTCCTTGATCGCTTTTTCGATGGCTTTCAGATCGTTTCCGTCGGCGACTTCAGAGACGTGCCAACCCGCGGCCTCGAAACGCTTTGTGCGATCCTCGGTAAACGCAAGATCCGTCGAACCGTCGATCGTGATCTCGTTGTCGTCGTAGAGATAGATGAGATTGCCGAGCTTCAGATGCCCCGCGAGCGAGGCGGCCTCGTAACTGACACCTTCCATCAGGTCGCCGTCGGAGCAAATGTTGTAAATGAATCCATCGGCAACCGGAAACCCTTTCTTGTTAAACCGTGCGGCAAGATGAGCCTGAGCGATGCCCATGCCAACGCCGTTTGCAAAGCCCTGTCCGAGCGGCCCAGTCGTCACCTCGACGCCCGGCGTCATAATATTCTCCGGATGTCCCGGCGTTTTTGAGTGCAATTGCCGAAACCGCTTGATCTCGTCCATCGACAGGTCATAGCCCGTCAGATGCAGCAAGCTGTAGGTCAGCATCGATCCGTGCCCGCCCGACAACAAAAACCGGTCGCGGCCAAACCACTTCGGATTCTTAGGATTGTGCCTAAGGAACCTGGTCCATAACACATAAGCCGCCGGTGCCATCCCCAGCGGAAGCCCCGGATGCCCGGAATTCGCCTTCTGAATAGCATCCAGCGAAAGCGTGCGAATGGTGTTGATACAGAGTTGGTCGAGGTTGAGTTTTTCAGTTGTCATTTGGAAATTGATCAAGCGAGCAAAATTTGGTTTGAGTCGATACTGTCTATTTTGCCAATACTTTCGAGAGCAAGCAAAACGGCACCTCGCAAAGATGATTCTTGGACGTTGCTCATGGTCAGTTCTCGGCCTAATGTGTCCGAAATTATTCGCGTCCAGACGCGTGAATCGCGGAGGGCTCCGCCGGAGGCGACGATCTCTTTGACATTTACGACCGAGTTTAGCTGCTTTAGTATTTCGCCGAAGCGATGGGCGACCGACTCCATCGAGGCTTGCAGGATGTCGACCGAATCGTGCGAAGCGGTGAGGCCAGTGATCGAGCCTCGGGCGTCTTCGCGGTAGAGCGTGCTGCGTTCGCCATGAAAATATGGTGACATTTTTACGCCGTGGGCACCGATTGGACGGTTTGCGATCTGTTGTTCGGCATCTCTTGGCAAATTGAGGTTCTTTTTCATCCACGCGTACAGATTGCCGCCGTCGGACAATGCTCCGCCGAGAATGACTTTTTCCCGGTCAATTCGATAGCACCAAAGGCCGTCGGGAATTTTCGCCGGCGGTTCTCCTTCGTATGCGACACGCATCGCCCCAGATGTGCCGACCATCAACGCTGCTTTCGACTTTGTCATGCAACCCGAACCGAGATTATCTGCTGCACCGTCCGCGATCGTCGGAAACCATTCGGCATTAGCGAGCCGCGGCCAGCGTTTTGCGTATTTTTTGTTGAGCTTGAATGTTCTATCATCGGCCGCGATCGTGGGCAACATCGTCGGTTTGATCTTTAGAAATTTGACCAGCTCCGCGTCCCATTCGCATTTTCGGATATCGAAAATTCCGGTTCCCGAAGCCATCGAAACACTCGTCGCCATTTCGCCAAAAAAACGCAATCCTAGCAGATCGCTAAACGACATAAGCCTGGCAGCTTGCGAAAATGCATCAGGAAATTCCTTGCGCAGCCACATCAGTTTTGCCGGCCAAAAGCTTGAGTGAAATCTGGCGCCGGTGCGGTTGTGGATCTGCGTTTCGTCAAAACGTTTTCGCAGCACCTCGGTGAACGCACGGCTTCGCGTGTCGGCCCAGCCTAAAACTAACGGCGTGTGATTGCCTTTCGCGTCGACACCGACCAGACTGTGCCAGAATGAACAAGATGCGACATACGCGATCTCGCCTTTTAATTCGTTCGTTTTTTCGAGGATCTGATCGATCGCCGACACGACCTGATCGACCGCGAGAGTCGTCCCGATTTCAAATCCGCCGTCCGGCGTGACGCGGAATGATCGCTCGATCTTTACCGACGCACGCGGAATCGGATTCGCGTCCGCATCATAGACCGCGGCGCGAACGCTCGATGAGCCGATGTCGAGTGATAGGATCAAGGGTTGTTTCAAGAGAATGAGATGTTGCTGCGCTGTTTTGGAGAACAGCTATCAGCCGCCAGCTTCCAGCAAGGATTTATCCAAACGTTTTCTTCATCCACCAACGCATGCC
>JANLTF010000373.1:0-16792 GCA_031362825.1 Acidobacteriota bacterium
TTCTAGCTTTTGCGCAAGTTCGACTGAATCAAGCGACTGGATGACGTCGAAAAGCTGCACGGCCTTTCTTGCCTTGTTAGATTGCAGGTGCCCGATCAGGTGCCACTCCGCAACGTCGCGGCCAAGTTCGGCGATCTTCGATTCGGCCTCTTGTACCTTGTTCTCTCCAAAGACAATTGCACCCGCGTCGATCGCCTCTCGTAAAACATCAGGCGGATGAGTTTTGCTAACCGCAACAAGTTTGACGGACTCCGGCGAGCGTCCGCTGCGAACGGCAGCGTCAGCGATACGTCGGCGAATTTCAGCAAGATTGTTACTAAGATCGCTTTCCACAAGTTGAATATAACAAATCGCCCCGTTCTACATTCAATCAGTGTTGCCGGAATTACTTGTAAACAAAACAAGACCGCCAAGATAAGGGTTACTTCAACCTTACCTTGGCGATCGTTCCGTCCTGATTATTAGGGCTAATTGTCGTCCTTTACCTTTCGCCGGTGGACACCGATCTTCATCTGGACCAGGTCTTCGACAGTTATGTTCGGATCATCCTGTTTGGCTCGCCGGATGTATTCGGCACCGATCTTGAAGATGCGGAGCTTTACGATATCTTCGGAATCCAGATTCGTCAGCCCTTCTGCTTTGATCTCGCTCAAGAACTCGGGCGTTACCTTAAAGATCCGAAATTTAACGAGCTTTTCAAAGTCCTTCTCTGCAAATCCCATATCGTGCACCTGCTTAACATAACCGGCATCGATCTTAAAGATGCGGGCCTTGACGAGATCTTCCATCGTGAGGTCTGGAAAGCCTGTGGCCTTCATCTCGGCCATAAATTTCGAATCGACCTTAAAAATCGCCGCCTTAAACAGGTCATCGACGTCGAGATTGCCAAATCCTACCGATTTGAGATCGTCGGCGAGAGCGGTCGTTACGTTGATCAGAGCTGCGGAAAGCAAACGCTCTTCGACACCATCGTCGCGTTTTGATGCGGCCTTCTCAAAGTCAAATCCGCGTGTTTTCATGCCTTCGACGTAAGACATATTCGGCGTAAATCGAAATGTGCCGGCGCCCTTGCCGTTCACAAACGTGCCTTCGCAGTCGAGAGTTCCGGCTTCGCGGACGATGCGAAAGCTTACCTTTCCGTTCTGAGTCTGCTCTTTGTTAAGGCCTTGCAGGTCGGCGTAGTCAAAGCCCGAACCGAACTGATTGCGGTTGCCGCGGCCAGTGTCTCGGCTGAATGAGAGGTGCAACTTGTTCTCATCTTTTTTCAAGAACGAGTCGTCAGGTCCGTCATCGTCGTCTCCCTTGTGTTTGTTCGTATTCTTGTCCGACCATGAGTCTGACTTCCAAGTGCCGGTCACGGCTGTTTGGCAAACGATCGTGACATTTCCGATCACAATGATTATAATAGCGATGCTGAGCAGGCCGGCCATTAAGCCGTGTGAATATTTCCGCATGAAAACCTCCGGTATTGTCTTGATTTTGTTAGCAACTATTGCGTTACAAAAATAAAACACCGCGCCAATACACTTTGTGACAAAAGAAAAGGCCGGACTTTCGTTGCTGACGAGTCCGGCCTGAAATATAGAAGCAAAAAGTAGCTATTACGGCTTCTTTTTTCCACCTGCGGGCGTCTTTTGCGGAGCGACGTTAGAAAGGGTCTTTAGCGTTGTGATCGCCTCGGCCGCGTTTGCCTTGTACTTGTGCGTATCAGGTGCAACGCTGACGAATTTCTGTAGGTAGTTTGCGGCTTCCTGCAGCATTGCCTTGTCATCTTTTATATAACCCTGATTTACCAGACTCAGACCAACACCGGCGAGTGCGTCCGGATTATCGGGCGAAGTCTCAAGGATCTTTTTATAAGCGGCGATCGCATTTTCCGAATCTGCCGCAACACGATAAAGGTCCGCCATAATCAGCATTGCCTCGCCCTTTTTGGCCGCGTCGGGTTCGAGAGCAATGTACTCAGGGATCATGACCTTGGCGGCTTCGATGACGCCTGGGTCGACCTGTTCGGTAGCAACGGCAATGCGAAACGCCTCTCTCGCTTCCTTGACGGCATTAAGCTTGTTATTGTCGTTAAAAGCCGGATCCTTGATCTCACTTGCCGGAGCGTCATGGGCCATTTTCCAGGATTTGTAATGCGATTCAGCCGCCTCCAACAGGTCTTTCTTTGTCCGATTGTAGCCGTCAAGCTTTTCAGTGGCGTCGGTGATCTTTACTGATTTGTTGTATGTCTCGACCGATCGCAACCGCAGCGACGTGCCGCGATTATTGAGCAAAACGGGCGTGCTGCCGACAAAATTCGGTTCGAGCGCAATGCCCTCCTCATACTTTGCAATCGCAACATCGTAGGTCTTCGTCTTGACCGCTTCGGCCCCTTCTTTCAGGAGCAAATTGATCTTGTCGTAGTTCTCGGCGGATTTTTTGTTCTTTTCGTTGATTTCGGCAACCTTGGCCTCGTACTCGGCCTTCTCCTTTTCGAGTGCAGCTTTGTCAGCCGCGCTCGTATCCGGAGTTCCGTCAGTGGCGGGCCCGGCCTTGGCTCCTGCGAGGATCGCTCTTGCTTCGGCTTCGGAATAACGTTTGCCATCGCCAGGGCGCATCGTGACCAAGAGCTTCTCCTGTCCGGCCTTTACATTCGGGAATACTGTCGGAGCACACGTGGGGCAGCTCAGCGAAAACATATAAGTGCCGCCGATCACAAAGCCTGCGAAGGAAAAAATGCCTTTTTTGTCGGATTTGCCTTTCGGGAACCCTGCCTTTGAATCGGTCCTATATATATCGATCGCCGCTTCGACCGGCACACGCGTTCCGTCGGCCTGCTCGAACTCAACGCGGCCCGAGGTAATTGCGATCTGCGCATTGGCTGTGAATCCGCCCGCAAAAATAACAACGGCAACTAATGCCAGACCAAAAAATGATTTTCTAAACATTACGATCCTCCAATAAACTCCACGGCTGCGTTCCGCAGCAAAACGTATGATGTCACCCTTAAAAAAAGAGTTTGTCGCTATTACCATATTCTAACTCAAACAACCGTAATAATTGAAACAAAGCGCGTTTAAGCGTCGCAAATAATGCTATTGGCCGCGTTCAAAAAGTCGCCTCGTTGTGATATCTTTGCGTTTCGCTTTCTGCCCGGGTTGTAGAAGCAACGTAACGATGATTCAACAAGTTTACAATTTTAGTGCCGGCCCAGCCGTGATGCCTGGCCCTGTTCTCGACCATGCCGCTGCCGAGATACGCTCCCTTAAAGGCATCGGAATGAGCGTGATGGAGATCAGCCACCGCTCGTCGCATTTCGAAACGATACTAGCCGGGGCCGAACAGGGCCTGCGAGATGTGCTACATGTGCCGGACAATTTTCGCATTCTGTTCTTACAGGGCGGGGCGTCGATGCAGTTTTCGATGATCCCGATAAATTTTCTCGCCGCCGATCAAACGGCAGACTACGTTATCACCGGCTTTTGGGGACGCAAGGCTCTGGCCGAAGCTCAAAAATGCGGCAACATTAACGTTATCTACTCGAACGCCGACGGCGGATACAAGTCGCTGCCCGAGCAGGGCGAGCTCAACTTCAGCCCTGACGCTCAATATATTCACTACGTCGCCAACGAGACCATTGAGGGCGTTGAGTTCAAGTACGACATCGACGGCGGCGGCATTCCGGTCGTATGCGATATGACATCAAACATCCTTTCAAAACCGATCAACTGGGGCAAATATTCACTCGTTTACAACGGAGCCCAGAAGAATATCGGCCCGAGCGGTGTCGCCGTCGTATTTATCCGCGACGAAATGCTCGCAAAAGTCCCCGACGGCCTTCACACGCTGCTCGATTACCGTGCGATCTCGGAGAACGCTTCGATGGCAAACACGCCGAACACTTGGGCAATATACATGATCGGCCTAGTGTGCGATTGGCTCAAAGCCGAAGGCAGCGTCGAGGCGATCGAAGAGCGAAACATCGAAAAAGCCTCGCTCCTATACAAGGCCATCGACTCAAGCGACGGCTTCTACACAGGCCATGCCGACCGCAACGTCCGCTCAGTAATGAACGTCTCATTTCACCTGCCGACACCAGAACTCGATGAGCAATTCTGCTCAGACGCCACAGCCATTGGCCTCGACGGCCTGCGCGGCCACCGTTCGCTCGGAGGCGTCCGGGCCTCGATCTACAATGCAATGCCCCGTGAAGGCGTCGTCAAACTAGTCGAGTTTATGCAGGAATTTGCCCAAAAGTCAGAACCGCCTGCGTGAGCGGGCGGCCTGTACGCCGGTCAAAAGCACGTCCAAGCGACCCGCTTACGCAGGTGGTTCTGACAAGACCCCAACCAACACGCCCAACAATTCCTCTTCCTCCGCCCCATCAACCGTCCGCAGATCGACCAAAACCATATCATCCTCGATCCGAGCGATAACCGGCGGTGTTGAGGAACGTAGTTTTTCTGCCAGTTCGCTTGCAGAAAAATCAGCGTATTCAATTTTCAAAACCACCGTCTCGGGCTGTACCATTGGTGCCGCACCGCCGCCAACGGCGGAGCGGCCATCTGAAAGTTCAAATCTTAAATTTGAGATATCTCCGAGACGCGAACGCAATTCCGTTGCAAACTTTACCGTCCGTTCCGCGACCTCTGTTTTCGTTGCGGACAGCATCCGCAACACCGGGATCTCTTCCAGATAGGCCTCACGCCGGAACGAACTGAGAGTCGCCTCTAAGGCTGCGTATGCGAGTTTATCGACGCGCAACGCGCGATATAGCGGATGTTTTCTGACGCGTTCGATCAGTTCACGGCGGCCGGCGATGATGCCGGATTGGGGGCCGCCGAGCAATTTGTCGCCGCTGAATGAGACTATGTCCGCACCTTCGCGTACAGAGTCCGCCACAATCGGCTCGTCCGCGAGGCCATATTTGCTTAGGTCGACTAGCACGCCGGAACCGATGTCCTCGTACAGCAATACATCGTGTTTCTTCGCAACAACGGACAGATCAGCGACCGTCGGCATCGACGTAAAGCCAACTATTCGATAATTTGACGGATGCACCCGCAAGATAACACGGGTGTTTTCGTTTATCGCTTTCTCGTAATCGGCTGTTTTCGTGCGGTTGGTCGTGCCTACCTCGCGAAGCGTCGCACCGGATTGCACCAGCACATCAGGCACGCGAAAATCGCCGCCGATCTCTACCAGTTCGCCACGTGAGACGATCACCTCGCCGCCCGAGGCAAAGACCGACAGTACGAGAAACGCCGCCGCCGCACAGTTGTTGACGATCACGGCTGCCTCGGCTCCCGTGAGTTCCGAGATCATCGCCTCGGCATGAAAACCGCGACGGCCGCGATTGCCGGTCTCGAGATCGTATTCGAGCGTGCAATAACCACTCGCAACCTCGGCGATCGCCCGTTTTGCCGCGTCGGAATACGGCGCCCGGCCGAGGTTTGTGTGAATGATCACACCGGTCGCGTTTATCACGCGTCGGATGGACGACGCTTCGGTCAACTGCCATTGATGAGCCATCTGAATCTCTGTTCGCGATAAAAGCTCCGCCGGATCGACAATGCCACCGCTTCGTATCTCACTCCGCAGAACATCGACCGCTGCACGTGCTAAGGTAGTCAAGTGTGCTGGCCCGGCAAGCGGCAAGAGCGAGCGGCCTGTCTCTGAACGCAGGAGTTCGTCGATCGACGGCAGCGACCTTAAGATGTCTTCACGGGAAATGGCCTCAACTGGTTTCATGGCGATATTTTAACTTAAAGTAGCGATGTTTTGCGGAAACTTTCGCTCTTTAGCGATTTTCTTTAAATAGGTGCCTCCCAGGCGCCGTCACACCTTTCGGACACGAAAACAAAACCATGGCAATGATCGGCAACAAGCTCTACCGGAGCCTGAATTCAAAAGCAGAAGAGGCCGTCGAGGTCGACAAGCAGCTATCAAGGCTCGAGGACGACATCCGAAAACTCAAGATCGAATTTGACATCTATTTCAACGGAGCCACCAAGCGTCCGCCGCTCGAGGCCCGTGCCCGCATGGAATCCAACCTGAAACGCATCGCCGACAACCGCACGCTGACCTACGCGCAACGCTACTATTTCAACACGCTCACGTCCCGCTTCACCTCATACCGCGAACTCTGGCGCCGCCAGCTCAAAGCCAAAGGCGAGGAATTGCTGTAATCGACTAGAAACCGTGTTACGAGGCATCTAGCCAACAAACTCCGATACTTTTTGTTCAACCACTGACCTGATCTCAGCCAAATTCTCTTCCGAATCGGCCTCGAATCTTAGGACGAGGATCGCCTGTGTGTTTGAGGCGCGGACGAGGCCCCAGCCGTGGGCGAAGAGGATGCGGGCGCCGTCGATGGTGATGACCTCGTTCATTTTGGCGAAGTGATCGGCGACACGGGCGACCACGTCGAATTTTGTTTCGTCGGGGCAATCGGTGCGGAGTTCGGGTGTGGAGAAGGTTTTGGGAAGGTCGGCGGTTAATTCGGACAAGGGTTTGTCCGTGTTTGAGAGGATCTCGAGAACGCGTGCGCCGGCATACGTTGCGTCGTCGAAGCCGTAGAACCTGTCGGCAAAGAAGATGTGGCCGCTCATTTCGCCGGCGAGGGCGGCGTGCGTTTCTTTCATTTTCGCCTTGATGAGCGAGTGGCCGGCTTTCCACATTATGGCGTTCCCACCGTTTTTCTCGATGTCATCATAGAGCGTTTGCGAGCATTTAACCTCGGCGATGATGGTCGCACCCGGATTTTCGGCGAGGACATTGCGCGAGAGCAGGACCATAAGTTCGTCGCCCCAGATGATACGGCCGTTTTCGTCCACCACGCCGATGCGGTCGCCGTCGCCGTCGAAGGCAATGCCGATGTCGGCTCCGGTTTCGAGGACGGCGCGGATAGTATCTTCGAGGTTTTCGGTGACGGTCGGGTCGGGGTGATGATTTGGAAAGCTCGAGTCGGGCTCGGTGAAAAGCTCGACCATCTCGATGCCGAGTTCGCGATAGACCGGCACGCCGGTGACACCGCCCATGCCGTTACCGGCGTCGATGACGGCCTTAATTTTACGCGGGCCGAGTTTGATGCCGGAGACGATGTCGCGGCAGTATTCGTCGAGCACCTCGATGGTTTCTACCGAACCGCTGCCTTTGGCGAACGCGCCGGAAAACGCGATCTCCTTGATCTCTTGAATCTGCGAACCAAAGAGCGTGCCTTTGCCGAGGCAGATCTTGAATCCGTTGTGATCGGGCGGATTGTGTGAGCCGGTGATCATCACGCCGCCATCGACGTCGCGGGTGTAGACGGTGTGATAGAGAACGGGCGTCGGTACCATTCCGACGAGCACGACATCGAGGCCCGATGCCGTAAATCCTTCGGTCAAAAGCTGACAAAATCCGGGCGAACTGACGCGTGCGTCGTACCCGATGGCGATTCGTTTCGTGTTGTTCTGTCGAAAAAATGTGCCGATGGCTTTGCCGAGCGTTGCGACGGTCTCGTCGGTCAGATGATCGCCGACGATGCCGCGGATGTCATATTCTCTGAAAATGTTTGGGTTCATGCTGTAATAATTCTTACGCGAAACGACAGAAGCGCGCAAAAGCGTAAACGCCATTTTGCCCGTCGTTTCCGTGTGGTCACCGTCCAATTTTGCTATACTTCTTCCATTGTGTGCGGGCAACAGCGCACACTATCGACGCATCGAAACAGGCGTACAAGTTATGAGATCAATGTACCGTTTTATCTATTTTTCCGCATTAGTTCTTGCCGCGTGCTGCGCGGCAAATATATCGGCGCAGACTGCGACGCCGACGCCTGTCGTGACCGACGACACAGGCATTACTAAGACATTTGAGGTGCGGCTGCCGGTGACGGTGACGCAGAAAAAGCAGCTTGTGAGCGGGCTCGCTCGCGGCGATTTTCAGGTCTTCGAGGACGGCGTGCAGCAGGAAGTGACGTTTTTTTCAGACGAAAAGACCAATCCGCCGGTGTATGTCGGCGTGTTGATGGACACGTCGCCTTCGACGGCGGGCAAGTTTGGATTTTCGAAAGAGGCGGCCGCGAATTTTCTGTTTTCGGTCATCAGGCTGCGAAAGGATAAGGCGGCGTTTATGACGTTTGACCACGAAGTCGTGCTGCGTCAGGATTTTACCGACAAGCTCGATATGCTGCAAAAGGCGGTCGATCAGGTGAAAAAAGTCGGTTCACAGACGGCTCTGTACGATGCCGTTTGGCAATTTTCGGATCAAAAGCTTCGCGGAATTCCGGGACGCCGGGTGATCGTGATCATAACGGACGGTGACGACACATTCAGCCGTGCGAGCCTGATCGACGCGATCGATATTGCGCAGCGAACCGAAACGACGATCTTTGCCATCTCAACAAAGGCCGGATTTCTGGGAACTGTGCCGGGCGTCGAAGCCGGAACGGTCAATGACCGAGGCGACAAAGACCTCATCAGGCTCTGCGAGGAAACCGGCGGCGAGGCATTTTTTACGGGCGATATGCTCGCACTTGAGAAATCGTTCAAGAAGATCTCTGAGGAGCTGCGTTCGCAATACATCATCACCTATCGACCGGCGAATCAGAATTACGACGGGCGTGTGCGAAAGATCGAAGTGCGATTTGCCGATAACAAGGGCAAAGATTACAAGATCCGTACCAAGTCGAGCTATCGAGCGATCAAAGACAGCCTGAAATAGAGGTTTGGAGAACATCATGGTGCCGAGAAAACAGCAAATTTTGACGATAATCGCGGTGGGTTTGTTTGGCGTGTCGCTCGTCGGATTTTCGTTTGTCGAGGCCCAGGAAGCCGCCAAAACCACCACCACCGCGACTCCGACACCAACGCCCACTGTCATCGAAGACGACGAAGTGATCAAGGTCGATACTGAGGTGGTCAATGTCCTGTTCACGGCCACCGACCGCAACCGGCGTCTGATCACCAACCTCGCACAGGGCGATGTCCGGATTCTCGAAAACGATAAGGTACAGGAGATAACGTCGTTTACAAAACAGGTCGATCTGCCTCTGAGCCTCGCTATTTTGATCGATACCAGCATCTCGCAGGAGCGGACCTTGCCGGCGGAGAAATCGGCTGCGATCTCGTTCCTCGAATCAGTCGTCCGACCGACAAAGGATGAGGTCTCGGTGATCTCATTTACAGGCGAATCGACGCTCGAACAGGGAATGACGAACAACATGACGCGACTGCGGCGGGCGATCGACCGTGTGCAGTTTGTGCCCCCATCGGGCTATATCGGCGGCGGAATTATCACAGGCACACCGCCTGCGTCGAGTGACAATCAGATGGTCGCAGGGTCGACGGCGATCTGGGATTCGATCTGGGTGACGTCGGACGAGATTTTGGGACCCGCACCTGAGAAAACACGGCGAGCGATAATTTTGTTGTCGGACGGCGTCAATACTTCGGGCCGAAAGAAACTAGACGACGCGATCCAGGCCGCTCTCAAGGCCGAAGCGATCATATATTCGGTCGGTGTCGGTGACGATTTTTACGGCGGCGTCGATCGCGGTTCGCTTACGAAGATCTCGGAAAAGACCGGCGGCCGGGCATTTTTCCCGCGTGACGAACGCGAACTGCGTGAGGCCTTCAAGCAGATCGAAGAAGAGATGCGTTCGCAATATCTAATCGCATACGAACCGGCAAACCAGACGCTCGACGGCTCGTATCGCAAGATCGAAATTCAGCTGCAAAACACGCAGATGCAGAAGGAAAAGGTCAAGGTCACGCACCGTCAGGGATACTTTGCCAAGACCGCGTCGAAAAAATAAGAGTATTATTTGAGATCTCGGATTTGAAATTTGAGATCTGAAATTTGAGATTTGTTTCCGGGAGATGTTATCTAATAACACTCCCGCTTTTTTTATATGAGCGACTACGAATTCATCACCGTTTGGAAGATCAACGCATCGATCGAGCGTGTCTGGGACGTGATCGAGGATGCCGATGCGTGGCCGGAATGGTGGAAAGGCGTGTTGTGCGTCACCGAACTCGAAAAGGGCGACGAGAACGGCGTCGGCTCGATCCGGCGGACGGTGTGGCGAAGCGCACTGCCGTACAAGCTTGAGTTCGACAGCGAAGTGCTGCGGGTAGAGCGTTTGAGATTAATCGAGGCACGGGCATTTGGCGAACTTGACGGGCACGGGCTGTGGCAATTTGAGGCTACCAGCGAAAGCACGACTCGCGTTCAATACGATTGGCGCGTGAAAACGACCAAAGCGTGGATGAACCTGCTGGCACCCGTCGCACGGCCGTTCTTTCGCTGGAATCACGATACGATCATGCGTTGGGGCGAGGAAGGTTTGAAACGCCGGCTCGGTATCAATTAAGCCGCTGCAACCGATGTTATCCACCAGACATTGCCAAATGGATCGGTAACGCCGCAACTGCGTCCGTATTCCTGATCGTCCGGCGGCATGACCGTTCCGGCTCCGTGTTTGACGGCTTTTGCGTAGGTCTCGTCGGCGCTATCAACATAGACGAACATATTCGCGGTCGCTGGTTTCCACTCGCCGCGGCTGTTCGAGAACATTATGGTGCCGCCGCTGATCTGAGCTTCGCAGTGGCCGATGATGCCATCCCGTTCAGACTCGTGTGTCATCTCGGCGTCAAAAACCGCCTTGATAAATTCGATAAAACTGGCTGCATCTTCCATCATCAGATACGGCATTACGGCGTTATGGCCTTTTGGAATGTTCATTGTTTGGACCTCACATCTTCAAAATTCTCTCGACTGTTTTTTATTTGCGGCTGTAAACACAGTGCCATTTTCATCCCCGGACGCCCATTCGTCTTCGGAGCGCTGGTTCGCGCCAAACTGCGGCCTAATAAGATCTAGTCTTTCCAGCCCCAGGGAGCAGCGGGCTCGGCAACCGTTTTTTTGAGGTCAAACTTTACGCTAAACAAACGTTCGCCGCCGCAGAAGGGGCATTACCCGCTGGCGGTGTGACAACTTTCGTCGTCTGCTCATCTGCCGGAAAAAACTGACGTGTCGCCTCGCCCGGATTGTTCGTCGTCCCGCCGTACATCGTGACTTTGTCGGGCTTGCCGTCATTGTGGCGGTGATCGTGTTTTAACTCGATACGGCCATTCTTTTGAGTCAGCACCCAAGTCCGCGACCGGTCTTCGCCGACGAAAAACGGTATTCGAATGCGGCCCTTTTCGCAGGAGCGGACGTGCATAACGAGAGCCTTGTTAGCGAAATCCGGGCTATTTGCTGTATCGACGGCGATGGTGCCGGAATACGCTTTGCCGCACAGTTTTTGCAGCTCGTTCCAGAACGTTGCGTTTGGTGACGCCGTCTGGGCGAAGGCCGTTGTGCTCGATATCAGAGTAAGAAAAGGGCCAGCGAATGTTTCATCTTAGTATGGATAAACCTCCAGCTTTTTGAAGACGCCGTTTGTTATCCGAATAACCCAGACAACGCCGTATTCCGTGTCGGGCAACTGGCGAAAAACCTCTTTCTTAGCAAGCAAATTGGCAAGGAACGGCACTGTATTGCTGTGACCCACGACGACAAATCGTTTCGTTTTGCTTTTGAGGATCAGGTCGATCAATTCCTGGTGCTTTGCCGCGTCGTAGGTCTGGATCTCTTTGCCTCGTAGCTTAGCGATGGGCTCGGCCGTTTGTCGAGTCCGTTTGTACGCGGTCGCAAAGATCTCGCCAGGCCGGAAGCGCTTTGCTACCTTTGCAAACCGAACGGCGCGATCACGTCCCTCACTGGTCAGATCGACATCGCCCTTGTCGCCTTCGACCGGCGCGGCTTTTTCCGCATGGCGTACAAGGATGATGGTCTTTTTCGATTGAGCAGCCGCGTCGGTCGCGACGCCGACTATCAGCAACGTTAAGACGGTCAATATCACTTTTTTCAACATCTTATTTTGTCTTTCCGGCGAGCAATTCGCTAACAATCAGCAGTTCGTTTTCAAGCGGAATACCCGACCTCGTCAAATCGGCAAGGACACGCGATGCATCGTCAAGTTCATCTTGATGGACATACCACATGACCTTAGCGGCGGCGACATTCGCCTGCTTTTCGCTTGTTACCAATCCGAACGAATACTCAAACGCCGCATCGACATCGTTATCGTCAAAGAGACCAAAGCCCCAATCGAGCTCAACAGTTTGCGTCGAGATCGCTTTAACACACCTGAAAACCACGCTCTGCGACCGCGGAACTTCGTCGACAAATTCGAAATGGTCCCGCAGCCGCCACTGGACCAGATGGATCCACGGAGTAAAATGATGGGCGAAATCCTGATGAAAAACAAGGCTGCGGCCCTCGATAAGGGAAGGATAGAAATCACGTACGATCGACGCTGCTAGGTCCCAACCTTTCATCGCATCGACGAGCAGGAATTCGATCGGCTCGCCGTGCCAACCGATCGACTTGAGATCGCCCTCACGCACGTCGACAGAATCGGCAATTGGAGCAATGCGGCGTTTGAATTCATCAACAAAATTGTCACCCTCCGCGTACCGTCCGGCAAGGTCGGTGCCGGCAACGCTAGGTATCATCCAATCAAACCAAATGAATAGGTCGTATGCATAGACCTTGCGGCCCTGCCCGCGAAAATTTGGATTCTTGAGAAGCCCTTTGGTTAGCGGTATTGTCGTCGAGCCTAACCAGCTTCCGAGATCGACAACCTCACCGCCGCCTGAATACAGATTCTCGCCATAAGTTGCGATGTACGCCTGTTCAGTTCCGGACGTCATTCCCAAAAGCTCCGCACTGAACATCCGCTTCGTTCGCATATAAGCGTTGTGAAGAAACGCGATCTCGCGGAGTCTTTTTCGCAGATTTTGAATCATACGCTGTTTGAAGTGCTTATTATGTCAGAAATCGGACTGCGGGCAAATGTATTCAGACTTTGGGCAAATCAAACGAGCGGGGTGTGAGTGTAGTAAAATCTTGATAAGAACTATGAACTCTCGATCTAGAAATGCCGTTTTGGCAAGCCTTGCCCGGCTATTAATTGAAAACTGTGCGGCTATCGTCGCTGCAAACCGTTTGGACATCGCCGCGTGTCCGCCGGATGATGCCGTGATTTTGGATCGGCTGAAGGTCGACGAAGATAAAGTCGAGAGCATGATCGCCTCGGTCCTAAGCGTAACTGCGGCTGACGATCCGGCCGGACGAGTGATCTCATCAGATACGCGTGAGGACGGATCTCATCGGCTCTTAGGTTTTGGACAGTAGACAATTCCCTTCTTGATGACATTGGAATTGTGCTTTTAGCTTTATGAGTCAATGGCTTCGGTGTTGAATCTTTACAGTTCGCTGCATCCGCCGGCTTTCCATTGGCTTAGTGAGCGGCGGTTTCGCAGGTCTTTGTAAACCACGGCGGTGATGGTTTTCGCGCGTTTGCGGCCTTCGCGGACCGTCATGCAGACGCGGTAGTTTAGGCCGGCAACGACCTGGACCTCGGCTTTGACGATGCGGACCAAGGTGAACGTCTTGCCGGTCGAGCGCGAACGGTTCTTGATCGCAAAATTAGCGGCGGCACGAACGTCCTTGTCCGAGACCGATGCGTCACCGTAACCACCCGCAATGTCCTGACCGAAAGCGCGCGACTCGGCTGCGAATATGCCAAAAACGAACAATGCTGCAAACGAACAAAATATAATGTGCTTTTTCAATTTCTTTTCTCCTAGTTTTCTATTGGATACGTTTGAGCCGGAACAATTTGAAATCTGAAATTTCAAATCTCAGATCAAAGGCCCCAAACCAAGACTCAAGACCAAAAACCAACCCTTTCATCAAACAGCCATTGCGTGCAGCTTTTCAACGATCGCGGGCAATTTTTCTAACACAAAGTCGACCTCAGCCTCGGTGTTGTGTCGTCCGAGCGAAAATCTGATCGCGCCCATCGTGCGTGAATACGGTATGTTCATCGCCTGCAGCGTCCCCGAAGCTTTGTGCCCCGCGTCGTTGCAGGCCGAGCCGGTCGAGACGCAAACGCCTATCGCGTCGAGTGCGTGAAGGATCATTTCGCCGTTCGTATTTTCGAATGAGATATTCGTCGTATTCGGCAGACGGTTCCCGCCTCCATTGACGATGGCATTTGGTATCGAGATCAATACTCCGCTTTCCAGACGGTCACGAAGAGCGCGAATACGCTCCATCGACGACATATCCGTGACCAAGGCCGCCGCCGCGCCGAGCCCGGCGATCTGATGTGTCGCCTCGGTCCCGGCACGCCGCCCGCCCTCTTGCCCGCCCCCGATCAGGGACGAAGACAACTTGACGCCGTCGCTGATGTACAACGCGCCAATGCCCTTTGGTGCGTAAAACTTATGTCCGGAGATCGAAAGCAGATCGATCTGAGTGTTTTTTAGATCGATCGGTATCTTGCCCGCGGCGTTCACGGCGTCCGTGTGAAACAGCGCGTCGGAGTTGGCTTTCACAACTTCCGCCGCCTCGGCAACCGGAAATATGACGCCGGTCTCGTTGTTCGACGTCATCATCGAAACGATGGCCGTGTCCGGTCTCAACGCGTTTTTGAGATCGTCGAGGTCTAGCTGTCCGCTTTCGTTTACATCGAGCCATGTCACACTAACGTCCTGCGACGCAAGCCTTTCGCACATCTTGCGCACGGCTTCGTGTTCGACCTTTGTCGTAATGATATGCTTCTTTTCAGGCTGCGATTCTAATGCTCCAACTATCGCCCAGTTGTCGCTCTCGGTCCCGCCTGAAGTGAAAACAATTTCGCTTGAACTCTCAGCACCGAGCATTTCAGCGACATTCTCACGTGCCTGTTTTATCGCTGAACGGGCCTCGTTCCCACCGCTGTGGCCGGACGACGGATTGCCGAATTCGGTGGTCAGGAACGGCTTCATCGCCGCGAATACTTCGGGTGCAACGGCTGTCGATGCATTGTTATCAAAATAGATCATCGTTCCACTCTCTCACGCAATTTACGTTTTACTAATTTAACATTTACAATCATAAATATCTTGAACGCAATACTTACGATCACAGAACCGAACGGGCGCACATGGGAAATGGGCGTGACGGCTGACCGTCAATATACGATCGGCCGGGCCAAGGAGAACGACATCGTCCTCAACGATCGCCGCGTGTCGCGAAAGCACGCGTTTTTGACCAGCGATTCGCACGGCTTTCGGCTGAATGACGGCTATTTTGAAAACGGCGCCGTCGTCCGCAGCGTCAACCGCGTATTCGTCAACGGCACTCCGCAGCTCGAAAAATTGCTCGAAAGCGGAGACATTATCACCATCGGCGAGACCGCTCTTGCCTTTAAACAACTTGCTCCGGCCGGGAGTGAGCCTGCCTCTGCCGCTTCTCCAGTGCCGGTCGGTATCAAATACGACGACGCGCCGCTCGGCCATACTATGGTTCAGATGTCCGCTAACGAGATCATCGGCGGCCAATCGAGCCTTTCGGTAGAAACAGCTGTCGCCACGCCGGAGGAGATAAAAGACCTCCGCCGAAAGGCAAAGATCCTCGAGCTTCTCTACGAAATGAGCAAAACGCTCGGTACCGTTTTTGATCTCGAGACGATCTTTGAAAAAGCGACCGACCTCATCTTTCGCGGAACGCCGGCCGACCGCGTGATCGCTCTGCTCGCCGACGAGACCGTGGACGGCAAGATCCTGAGTTACAGCCTCTACCAGATCGGCGCGAGAACCCGCGACGAGAGCATCGCGAAACTTAGCGAAAAGCTCACCGTCAGCCGCACGATCACGCAAAAAGTGATGGCCGACAAGGTGGCCTTGCTGTCTCAGGACGCAAAGACGGACGAGCAATTCCATGGCGCCGAATCTATCGTTTCGCAGGGCGTACGTTCTACAATTTGTGCCCCGCTCATCACGCAATCAAATGTTCACGGCGTCGTTTACGCCGACCGACTCGATCCGTTTGCGGCTTTCACAGCCGACCATCTCGAACTGATCAGCGCCGTCGCCGCCCAAACGGCGGTAACGGTCGAGACGGTAAAAGCCCACAAACGCTTGGCACGCGAAGAGGTCGCACGGGCAAATTACAGCCGTTTTATGCCGGAATACGTTGTAAAACAGATGCTAGATAACCCGGATTCGTTCAAATTGGGCGGCGTTAACCAGACGATCACGGTGCTCTTTGCCGACATTCGAGGCTTCACGACGCTGAGCGAACGCGCAAATCCCGAAAAGATCGTGAGCCTTTTGAACAAATATTTTACGGCGATGACCGACATCATCTTCGCCCACGGCGGAACGCTCGACAAATACATCGGCGACGGCCTGATGGCACTTTTTGGCGCGCCGACCGCGACTGCCTCAGACCCCATAAATGCCGTAAAAGCGGCAGTTACGATGCAGCAGCGAATTACCTCTATTAATAATGAACTCGCGGTGGAGGGCTTTGCCCCGATCCAGGTCGGGATCGGCCTGCACACCGGCACGGCAACCGTCGGCTATATCGGTTCCGACAAGAGGTCGGAATACACGGCCATCGGCGACACCGTAAATCTCGCCGCCCGCCTCGAATCGAATGCCACTGGCGGCCAGATCCTTATGAGTGAGGCAACCAAAACCGCCGCGGGCAACATCTTTCCCGTGACGCCGCTGACGCCGCTTATCGTAAAAAATCGTGTTCAGCCCGTCGAACTTTTTCAACTAAATTGGAATTAATATTAGTGTCAAAACTCGTTAGAAATGTCCTATATCTAAACTCGTTAGAAATGTCCTAGTTTTCATGTTTGTTGTTGTTTCATAAGTTGTTTGGTTGACCAGGGTGTTTTCCATGGATGGTTTGGCGAAGGGAGAGGAGGCTTGCC
>JANLTF010000374.1:0-6543 GCA_031362825.1 Acidobacteriota bacterium
CCTGGCTGAGCCAACCTTGGAATTTGTCGTACCTGAGACTGGCGATTATTTGATCTTTGTAAAACGAAACGCGACATCTAAAGTGGCTAAGAAGTTTTCGATCACATTAGCAATTAAATAACAACAATATCTGGGAGAAGATCAATATGAAACGAAATTCATTACTGCTTGGCATCGCGTTTGTTGCCTTTATTATTCTGTCGCAGACCGGTGCCGAGGCGACCAGCCGTTCGTTGGAACAGCGTTTTGCCGGGGCGTCGGCAGTTGGCGATTCGGGCGTCTATACTTTTGACAAGAATCATGCGGCGATCGGGTTTAAGGTTCGGCATATGGGCCTGATCGACATTCCGGGGTTCTTTCGCGATTTCACCGGCTCGGTGAATTTCGATGCGAAAGACATCACCAAATCGACCGTCGAGTTTACGGCGATAGCGACCAGCGTCGATACCGGCGTTGCCGGCCGCGACAAACATTTGCGGACCGCTGATTTTTTCGAGGTCGAAAAATTCCCTGACATTACCTTCAAGAGCACGAAGGTTGAAAAGAAAGGTAAGGGCTATATGTTGACGGGCGATTTTACGATGAAAGGCGTGACCAAATCGATCACGTTCCCGTTCCAGATCGCGGGCTGGCTCCCGGCTGGGGAACGCGACGGCGGAAAAATGGGTATCTCGGCCGAGACGACCATCAACCGACGCGACTACGGCGTAAATTACGGAACCAATCTGCCGAGCGGGATCGCAGCGATCTCAGACGATATCAAGATCGTTCTCGAGATCGAAGCGGTGAAGAAGAAAGACGCTGCTCCGGCTAAGTAAGAAGGGGAAAATTAAAAAGGCAAAAGGATCCGAGCAATTCTGACCGGATCCTTTGCCTTTTGCCATTCTACTTTTTACGGTTTTTTGCCGCCTCCGCAAAGGAGATATCGTAGATCGCGTAATCCTGCCAGCCGTTGTAGTCGAAATGCCACCATTCGTTAGCGTTAACGGTAAATCCTTCGGCCTCCATTAGTTTGCGGAGCAGGTCGCGGTTCGCTCGTTCCTCGTCGGTGCCGCCGGCGTAATCGGGCGATGCACGCTCGTTAAACTCGTCATAGGCAGACGGCATCGGGATCAATTTTCCGGTTTTGCGGTCGTAGATGCCGATGTCGATAGCACATCCGCGATTGTGTTTCGAGCCTTTCTTGGGATCGGCGACGTAAATTTTCTGATCTTCACGAACCACCTCCCAAAATAATTTTGTCACGGCCCACGGCCTATACGCATCGTAAACAACGATACCGAGATGCTGCTTTTTGAGCAGTTTATGTACGCGAACCAAAGCCTCGGCCGCCGGACGCTGCAAAAATGCACGAGCCTCGGTGTAGACCGGACGGCCGACGAAATTGTCGGCAGTGGCGTACTTGATATCGAGTTTTATTGATTTACTAAGCTTCCTGAGTTCTATCAAATCGGCCTCTCGTTTATTTTCTTCAACCGGCGGCGCATGTTGGGCGAGCGCATAAGAAAAGAACGTAAAAAGCAGCACCGGAGCGAGACTGATCGCGAACTTTTTACGCCTTAGCATATTGAAGGAATGTTGCGGATTGAAAATCGATCCCAATAAAGTTATCTTGAAAAACTGTAAGCTATGAACGAAGAAGTACCAACTAAACGAACATGCCCGGCCCGTAAATGGACAAAACGCGCGGGAATAATCGCATTTCTCTTTTTCCTCGGCAAAGGTTTAGTCTGGCTTGGCATCGCCGCTGCCGGAGCATATTACACTTTCAATTAAGGCTTCTTCACCTCAGGCTCAGGTTCCGGTTTTACATCGTCATCGAGGATGACCACGTCTGTTCCGTACTTCTGATAATTTCTAAATCTGATCACATTTCGCTGTTCGAAACGCTGTTTGCCGTTTTCGACCGTCCCGCGAAAATCTGAGACAGTCGGTAGCAGGAATTTCTCACCAGATATCTCGACAAAATCGTAGTCGATAGATTTTGTAACGGCCTTGACCGCAAATGTCGGCTCGATGTTGGTCGCCCTGTACTCGATCCGCAGGATTCGAAAATTCTCGCGGTCGATCCAGATCCTGCCTCTTTCGCCCGCAGGTGAAAATCCCGGAGCGGGCCCTTTGAGGCCGATACCGCCTTTCTTGTTGTTCTCGATATCGATCTCGTAATTGAAAACCGCCGCCCGCCGCCCACGCATCACGTCGGTCGTTAGAAGCTCAAACGCCGTCTTGCTCACCGGATCAAAGATCTTCTTAAGGTCCTCAACAAATTCGCCGCCCGATGTCGCCCCGTCGAGTCCGCTGTAACTGTTCTGCGTCACCGAATCGGTCACCGGCGCACCATTTTTAGCTAACACCTTGTACTGCTCGCCCTTTTCCGTACTGTAGCTGACGGCGATGACGAGGTTGTCGTACGGCTTCCAGTTCCCGGTTCCGGCGTAAGCCTCCGATCGCGTGATGAGCTGCTTGACCACAAAATCAGGCATCTCGGCAAGGGCTTCGTTGGTGTTCGAACGCGTCTTTTCGAGGATCTCGTTCTTCTCCGCAAGAGTCGGGAGTTTGGTCGCGACAGGATCTTGACGACGGCGTTCAGCTTCCTCGAGGGCACGTTTGAGTTCGTCGTTATTGGCACCTTTTGTTCGAGTCAGAGCCCGAATGCCGTCGGTCAGGACAAAGTCGATACCGCGTTTTCGCAGGGCATCGACGATCTCGGCCTTGACGGCGGGCGTCTTTTGGATCGCATAGAGCATCTTGACGTACTCCGCCTGAGTCAGGGCTTTTTCTTGCGCGAAGACCGAATGGATCGAAAACAGAAATATTGTTAAGAAGACCAACTTTTTCATCTGTACTATTGATGCCTGCGAGCCTATATTCGTTGGTTTATCATTGCATTTCAACGCTTTTCCCGCGAATTCCAATCGAGTCGCAGCTGGAATTGCGGGTCGAGCTTTAGAGCCTGAGCAAACTGTCTCTCAGCGAGTTCGTTCATTCCAATGTTCTTCAGCCTCAGCCCCAACATCCAATGGTATCGTGGATCGCGCGGCGTGTATTTCGCGGCTTCCGATTCGAGAACTGCGGCTACATCGGTGTTGCCAAACGACCCGGCGGCTCCCGCAAGCATATTTAGCGCGATCGGAAGGCCGGGATTTCGCTTGGCTGCTTCGCCCCATATCGCTACCGCTTCGTCGCGGCGGCCAAGCTGCCAGAGCGATTCGCCTTTTTCCTCAAGAGCGACCGTAAGATCGGACCGTTCCGCCATCGCCTGGTCGAGGCTCGCGACAGCCTCTTCGTTACGTCCCAAGCGATTTAGTATCGCACCGCGATAATAAAGGCTCATCGCCCGCACCTGGCCTTCTTGTTTTTCGGCTGCGGTGTTTAACAATTGAAGGGCGGTTTCGGTATCGCCGGAAAGATATTCTAGCCAGGCTCGCTTTGAGATCGCTTCTCTGTTCGTAAAAAGCGCAGTGTTTGTGGCGAACCGGAAGTGCCTTTTGCCATCAACAATGTTCTTTCGGTCGGCCGGCGTCAACCATTCGTCGGGTTTGAGACGAACCAATGCGAGTTCGTCAGGAATCTGTAGATTCGCGAATGATATCGCACCTCCTCGTTCGTGATAGCGGATCCAACCGCTGTGAAAATTGAGTCCGATCCACAAAACGCCAAAGGCCAAAAACACGACACCTGCCCTTTTGAGCTTGCCCGACATCTTTAGGCTGTAACGATAGAATGTCAGATCGCTTGAACGTAGTAGTTTCCACGACCTTACTGCCACGAATGTCGTAACGCACGCAATGCCGAGTGCCATCAACATCGGAACTAGCTGATAAACATCCCATACGGCCATGTAGCTCACGAAGAAGATCACGGCGGCGGCGAACTCTTCGGGCCACGTCAGTGAGTAATTCTTTTTGATCGTCTGCGTAACGCCGACAGCCGGTTTGCCAAAGCCAAAATAGAGAGCATCGTTTGGACATACACTCACGCAGTCCATACATTTCATACAGCCTTGATCGACGACCATTCCGTATTGCTTGACCTCGGCGTGAACCAGAACATTTGACGTGCAGACCGCGGTGCAATGGCCGCATTCGTTGCACGCGTCGGTAACTCGGATCTTTCCGGGGGCGAACTTGTCGGCGATAGCAAAAAATCCGCCGTACGGACACGCGTACGTGCAAAATCCCTTTGAACCCAAAAAATAGACGGTCATAAAACCGCAGATAAAGAGGAAAGGAATCGCCACCCACCAAGGCGGAAATGTCAGCCAAAACTCAGTCGTGATCAGATGATTTGTGAACTGAGGAATTAATGGTTCATTCGGCGGGGCGGCGAAGATCCGAAACACCGTCGGCCACACGAACATATACAACGCCACGATCAACGGCACGAAAACGAGGAGCCTTGAACGAAATGGCCGCGGCGTCAAGCCCATTTTTTTGAGCAGCCATGCACAAAAATCTTGAAGCGCAACAATATGGCAGCCCCAACCGCAGACGAATCTACCAAATATCAGCGTCGCCAGGATCGCCAGTGAAAAGAAGATAAAGCCCGCGTTCACAGCTCCGTTCTGGATCGTGTACATCGCTTCGGACGGCTCGATCGGCGAAACCGTGACGCCCATGACGAGCCACTGAATAACGTGAGCGACCATTAGCAACGTCAGCGTTATAAGCACCACAGCACGCCAGCGGCTGGTGCGCGACTCTGCAATTTCGGGCTTATTCTTCGACGGAGTTTTTAGGACCGGCAGTTCGATGCTTCGTTTCGTTTTTGGCTTTTGGCTTTCACAACCGGACTTCATAAGATCACTCGGCCACGCTTCGGAACAGTAAAAATTAAGGAATTCTGTACTTACAAATTATTCTACATTATACTTGCCGAGAATCATTTACAGATCAGGAGTTCACTGCCGTATGAATAAAGCAACTTTTGTCAGGCTGCGTATTTTGGTTTCCGTTATCGCGATATCCGCGATGTTCACCGCTGGTTTGACATTCAACCACACCACTTCAGGTCAGATAAAGGAGAAATTTGAAAGAGATGTGAATGTTGATTCCGGTGTCCCGTCGGCTCCGCAGTATCAGATCTTCGATATTGGCATTGTGGCGACTGGCGACACTGCGTCGCAGGGATTCGGCATTTCTACGAACGGTATCGCCATCGGACGATCCGTTCGCACAGGCGGTGCACAGGCGTTTTCTTGGACGCAGTCCGGCGGAATTATCGGATTGCCAAATCTCGCCGGCCGGGCATTTTGCGTTTCAAATGCGGCAAATAACGCGGGAGCAATCGCCGGAACCTGTGCGGCATCGTTGTTTGGGACGAGCCGTTTGCCAGTTGTCTGGCAGAACGGAGCCGTCTCGCAACTGCCGTTGCCGAGCGGCGAAACTCTTGGTGACGCGAACGACATCAACGCCTCCGGCATCGCTGTGGGCTCAATAAACAGCGGCAGTGCTCAGCGGGCCGCGATCTATAGCGGCAGCACTGCGACCGTGATCACACAGACAACCGCCGGCGGCAGCTTTTTTACTACTGCGTTCGGTATCAATGATTCCGGACGTGTCGTCGGAACCGGAATAGACCCGGCGAACGCCGCTCGAAATGTTGGAATGGTCTTCGACATCGGAGCCGGTTCAGCGATCGAGGTCGGGGCACTATCGGGAGCAAACGGCGCGTTGGCGTTTGGTGTCGGAAACGGCGGGCATGTGGTTGGTTCCAGCATGATGAATCAGGGCTCGGGACTGCCCTTTATTTGGACCCAAGCCGGAGGCATGATAGCCATTCCGCTTCCGACAGGAACAACTCAAGGCTCTGCCAGGGCGGTCAATACGTCAGGAAAAGCAGTCGGGACCGCTTCGTCGGCTTTTGCCATTCCATTTCTTTATGACGGCACGGCTACGCACCGCCTTGCCGATCTCATTCCGGCTGGAACCGGCTGGGACCTTTCGACAAATACTTCGTCATCCGCTCTCGGCATCAGCGACACCAATGTGATCGTCGGGACCGGCGTCTTTAATGGCCAGACGCGCGCCTATGCAATGGTTCCGTTATCGAACATTACCCTTAGCGGACGGATATTGACCTCAGGCGGCAATGGCATTCGAAACACGCTGGTCACGATCTCCGGCGGCGGGTTGTCGAATCCAATAACCGTTCAAACGGGAAGCTTGGGTTATTTTGGATTTTCCGGCCTCCAGTCCGGAGCAACCTATACGGTGACAGTTGCGACCAAAAAGTATGTGGTCGCACAGCCATCGCGGGCGGTAACGACAAATGCGAACGTCAGTAATTTTGATTTTGTCGCCAATCCGCTATAAGCGGACTTTTGGGCTGAACAAACTATGGACAAAGACAGCAGAGGCTCATTTTGCGCCGATACCAGCGCACTTTTGGCCTGGCAACTTTGTGTCAAAACTCGTTAGAAATGTCCTATATCTAAACTCGTTAGAAATGTCCTAGTTTTCATGTTTGTTGTTGTTTCATAAGTTGTTTGGTTGACCAGGGTGTTTTCCATGGATGGTTTGGCGAAGGGAGAGGAGGCTTGCC
>JANLTF010000399.1:0-10511 GCA_031362825.1 Acidobacteriota bacterium
TCGCGCAGGCCGTCGCCGATGAAGTTGAATGCGAGGACCGTCAGAGCGATCGCAAGACTCGGAAAGAGCATAACGTGCGGGGCACTATAGAGAATATCGAAACTGCGGGCTTCGTCGATCATCGTCCCCCAACTCGGTGCCGGCGGCGGGATGCCGAGGCCGAGAAATGATAGCGAGGCTTCGGAGAGAACGGCTCCGGCCATTCCGAGCGAGGCTTGTACGATCAGTGGTTGAATTGCATTGGGCAGAATGTGGGTGAACAAGATGCGCATGTTCGAAGCACCAAGAGCCCGTGCAGCCTGTACGTAATCGTACTCTCTTACTTTCAACACCTGCCCCCGCATTACGCGGGCATACCCGACCCAGCCGATAATACAGAGTGCGAGGATCATTTTTCCGAGACCGGCCCCGAGGAAAGCAACGAGTGCGATAGCAAGAAGCAAACCGGGAAACGCGAGAAAAACGTTGAAAAGATATCCGGACAAGAATTTATCGATCCAGCCGCCGTAAAATCCGGCGATCGCACCGATGATCGTGCCAAAGATCGACGAAATGACGACGACAGATATGCCTACCTGGAGGGAAATCCTCGCGCCGAAAATTACACGCGAAAATACGTCGCGGCCGAGAGCGTCGGTGCCGAACCAATGATCGGAGTTTGGAGCCAGATATCGGAGGCCTGTATTGATCGCGATCACATCATGCGTCGCAATGAGCGGAGCGAATATCGCGGCCAAAATGACAACCGCGGCGATGCCGGCTCCGATGTAAAATAACCTATTCACGCAATTTTTAATTAATCACTAGCCACCATTAACTAGGCACCGAACGAAAGCGATTATTTCCGGCTACTAAGAACTACCCTAAAAGTGAATAGTTGGTACTTCAGGGTGGATAGTTTTAGCCCAACCTGATCCTTGGATCTAGTCTGCGATAGACAAAATCCGTCAGCGAATTTGCGACGATAAAGGTCACGCTGATGACCAGAACACAGCCCTGGACGAGTCGATAATCGCGTTTGCCGATACCGTCTTCGAGCAATAAGAGGCCGAGGCCTTGCCAGTTGAAAATTTTCTCGGTAATGATCGATCCGGCGAGCAAAACGCCGAGTTGCAGCCCGAGGATCGTAACGACCGGTATCAGGCCGTTTTTGAGAACGTGTTTATAGACGACGATGCGTTCGCTGAGGCCTTTTGCACGGGCAGTGCGGACGTAGTCTTCGCCGAGTTCTTCGATCACGCTGGAGCGGACCATACGCGTCAGGATCGCTGATAGAGCGGCGCCGAGCGTTACTGCGGGCAGAACGATATCTTCCGGATTCGCACTGCCGGTCGGAGCAAACACACCGAGTTGGACCGAGAATATGTAAACAAGAAACGGGCCAATAACGAATGTCGGCAGCGAGATGCCCAGCAAAGCAAAGAACGATGCACCGTTATCGATCAGCGAATTTTTCCGAGAGCCAGCGAAAACACCCAGCGGCAAAGCGATGCCGATGGCGACGAGCATCGCTGCGATCGCAAGCTTGATCGTCGCCGGATAGCGTTCGAAGATCATGTCCCGCACCGGGCGATCGGTTCGGAAAGATTTGCCGAGATCACCGACGACAAGGCCACGCCAATAGTCGAGATAGCGATTATCAGTGCCGTTCCATTTGAAGCCGTCGGCTCCATTATAAGAAAAGAAAAACGCCGGCCGGTCGAGGCCGTGCTTTATGTTGAAATTTTCGATCTGCTCCTGCGTCGCGGTTTCGCCCAAAATGACCGTTGCTGGATCGCCCGGCACGATCTCGATCAGCAGCGTGACGAGCGACACCACCGTCCAGATGACGAGCAGCATCAAGGCCAGTTGGCGAGCGATATTGAGCAGACGGTATTTCAATCTTTGACTCTGGAAAACAGAAAATGAACGAGAATTTTAGCTTGCTTTCGTGCCCGAATGCAAAGCGGCGATGCCGCCGGTGAGGTTGCGGTACTTGACTACGGCGAATCCGGTCTTTTCCATCAGAGCAACGAGGTTTTTTTGGTTGGGGAACTTTGACACCGAATCGGGCAGGTATTCGTACGCTCCACGTGAACCGCTGACGGCACCGCCGATTCGCGGTAGGATGTGTGCGAAGTAGAAGCTGAAAAGTTGGCCAAAGCCCGGAACTATCGGCGTTGAAAACTCGAGCACAGCTAATTTTCCGCCAGGTTTCAATATTCGGCAAAGCTCGGCGAGGCCGTCGGGAAAATTGGCCAGGTTTCTTAGGCCGAACGCGATAGTCACGGCGTCAAACTGATCGTCGTCAAACGGCAATGCCATTGCGTCGCCCTCGATATAGGGAATCGCGGACGTTTCGCCCGAAGATTTTGATTTTGCAAATGCGAGCATCGGGCGGCAAAAATCGGTGCCGATGATCTGGGCTTTTGAGCCTTTGTTGAGTTCGAGCGAAAGGTCGCCGGTTCCGCAGGCGACGTCTAGGACGACGGCGTCGGGTCGATCGAGGATATCGCGCAGTTCGTTCGCAACGATACGCCGCCAGCGTTTGTCGATATTGAGCGAGAGAACGTGATTTAACAGGTCATAACGGCCCGCAATGCCCGCGAACATCTCGCGGACGGCCTTGGCGTGTGCCGCCTCTTTTTCGCTGAGTTGGTTCTGCACGGTTTAGTTTGCGGGCGTATTTACGAGTACGGAGGCCATCGGTGCGGATTTTATTTTATTTGCATAGGCACTGACATCGGCGATCGTTACATTATTTACCGCCTTGGTTTCTGCGGCAGGGTCGCCGGTTTTGAAGGTATCGATGTCGAGCCAAAGGTTCATAGTTTCGACCTTTGACCAATCCGAGAGAAAGCTTGTTCGAGCAGCGGCAAATTCCGAGTCGGAGATCGGATCGTTCAAGGCTTTCGAGACGAGATCGTTCGCCTCGATCTTGCCATTTCCGGTGCCGATGTCGCTTTTTGCGGCGGAAAAACCAATGACAAAAACGCCGGGCAAAACGTGTGCGATCGCCCCGGCCGAAACTTTGTCTGAATAAGATGATGGCACCCGTGAACGCAAACGGTTCTCGATGATCGACGAAAATACCATCGATGCCGCAAAATCTTTGTCGCTGCGTGCAACTCCGCGAGTCGCAAATCTGATCGCCGACACGTCGGCTTGTGGTGACGGAATTGTCAATAATGCGGTCGGCGGCGGGTCGGGCTGGCGGAAGGTGGACGGAATTCGGCGGTCCGATTTGAGCCATGCTCCAAAGTAGCGGCGGGCCGCACGAAAGCCGAGAACTTTATCGAAATTACCCGAAATTGCCACGGTCGCATTGTCAGCGGTTAGAAATCGCAGTTTTGCGTCAATCAGGTCGGCAAAATCGATCTTTGCGATCGATTCGGGCGTTCCAAATTTTGGGCGACCGTAAGGGAAGGTGCCGAACAAACGCTTCATGACGGCAGCATCAGCGACGTACGCGGGATCCTGCTCGAGTTCTTTGACGAGTTTTAAAAGTGGTTCTTTTAATTTCGCGGTCGTCGGCTTGTCGATCGTTGGATTTGCTACGGCTGTGGCTAGCGTTTCGAGAATTGTCAGAAATTCGTCGGATTTGCCGCTCGCGTCGATCTGGATGTAATCATAGCTTGTAGTGATCTCAAGACTGCCGCCGAGGTCTTCGCGAAAGAATTCGCGGGCCGCTTCGGTCGGGAAGATGTTGTCGGCGAGCAGGCGCATCACGCCTTCCTTTCCTTGCGGATCGAATGAGGCTCCGCTGTGAATTCGTATCTTGACCTTTACATTGCTAGCCGCCGGATCGCTCCACATCAAAAGCTTGAGGCCGTTGAGCAGCTTTTCCTGCCGCGGCTGCTGCATGGTTGTCTGGGCAAAAACGCCGGTGAAGGCCGTCAAAATGACAATTGCGACTGCTGCGAAATGAAAGAATCGAGTGAACTGTCTTACTTTTTTCATCGTAAAGTTAAATGGAATCGCGGTCGAACTTGTTATTTAGTTGCAATACAGCCGCGTTATGTTGTCATACGCCAAAAAATGCCGCCTTTGGGACGCGTTCGCCAAAGTGAAATTTTAGAACGGTGCAGGCATCGCGTCAAACGAATGAAGCATCTATCAAAACTGAGCATTCCGAAATTTGGAAACTCGCAAAAAAATGCCATAAAAGGCTTAACTTCCGCGAAAAACGCGGTATAATCGAGTTTAGATATATTGTCTGGAAATTAGACAGTAGAACGTGAGGGCCGAAAAAATGGGAAAGATCGTCAAGTATTGCGGTTCGTGTGATGAGAGTTTTGCGGAAAAGTTCGGGTTTTGCCCGACGTGCGGAGCTTCGCTGCAGCCATTTGAAATGAACCCGCTGGCCGCCGCACCGGTGGTCGAAGCGGCTCCGCAGGCACCTGCGTTAATTGAAGAAGCACCGACGGAACAGGTCACCGCACAGATCTTCTCGATGCCCGAACCGATTGTTGAACCGGTGGTCGAAGCTTCTCCTGAGGTTGTCGAGGAGATCGCTGAACCGATCGTCGAGACACAGCCGGTTGTCGCGGCTCCCGTGTTTGTTCAATCGACACCGATCGATGTCGACCGAAAGCCAGTTGCATCTTCGACTACTGCGGACACCTTTTCAGGTTATGACGGTTTCCACGTCACCGTTGTCGAAGACAAAGGTGCCGGCAAGCGTATGTCGCTCGTCGCAGGTACGTTTGCGGTAATGGTCGTTACGCTTTTAGGCGGCCTCGTTTACAACATTTTTAGCAAGGATCTCGGCATTGGCTCGATAGACGACGGTATGTTCAATGCCGTTCTTCTCGACGATCCATATTCGATGGAAGTAGAGGAAGAGAAAAAGAAAAACGATAAAGACGGCGGCGGTGGTGGTGGCGGAGGCAAAAAGGAAGAGACTCCTGCATCATTAGGCGAGCGTCCACCGATGCTACGGCAGCCACAGTTTGTGCCGAGCGCCCATTCTGTGAGGTTGACTGACCCGGATATTCGTATCGATCAGGCGATCCAGGGGCCAAGGGACGAAACAACGAGGACCGATCAGCCATATGGTGACACTCGCGGCCAGATCGGAACCGTCTCGGACGGCCCGGGAACCGGCGGCGGTATCGGAACCGGCCGTGGAACCGGTGTAGGTTCGGGCAACGGAACCGGAGCCGGATCGGGTAACGGAAGCGGACTCGGTGGTGGTGACGGTGATGGTATTGGTAATGGTACTGGTGGTGGAATTGGAAATCCGCCCCCGGTCAAGGTTCAGCCTGTCGGCGTTACGCAGGCCCTGCGGATCATTTCGAAGCCGAAAGCAACCTACACTGACGCAGCTCGTCAGAACGCCGTACAGGGCAACGTAACGCTCAGGATCACGTTCAACGCGAACGGTTCGATCGGTTCTATCACTCCTGTGAGCGGCCTCGGGTACGGTTTGACCGAACAGGCGATCGCAGCGGCACGACGCATCCAGTTTGAACCCGCAAAGGTCAACGGCGTCCCGCAGACCGTCTCTAAGACTTTCCAGTACGGATTTACGATCTATTAAAATGAATTTATTTTTAGTAGAAAAGGCTGTCTGAAAAGGCGGCCTTTTTATTTTGTCTGCCGCTATCGTTCTCGTTTGAGTTCCGTCTCGATTCCGGAGGAATCGCATGTTTATAGCAAGTTGAATTCTCGAATACCAGTGCGACCCCGGCCGGGGTCGTAGGTTCTTAATAAACGTTGGTCTATAAACAATATGACGCCTCCGGCGTCAGTCAGAGGAAAAATTGCCTTTTTTTGATTGGTTGGTCGAATCTTAGAGCTTAGATGAAAACGACCGACTGCGACGACGGCACTTCGAAGCGTTTGCGGCAGCGGATGTTCTTGCACATCAGCATGTCGTCGACGCGAACCATGTAGTCGCGTGATTTCTGAAACTGGGCACGATCCTGCTCGTTTCGGGTGTTCACGTTCTTCTTTTTTGTCCGCTTTAGCCAGCGAATTTCGTAATCATGCCGCTCACGGCAATTCGGACACGAAAAGCTCGCCGTCTTTGTTTCCTGCCGTTCGTCAAATATATCTCGTTCGTGCATACCGTTCCTATTGTAGCGCCTGCGGCGACAGGTTGTGCAAAAAAGCGAAACTAAAAATTCCCGTATCGTGGCCGTCAGAGAACTGAAAATTTAGCGCGTAGCGGCCGACGATCGAGATCGAGCCGAATGTCAGGTCGTCTGGGATGTTTTTGTCGTCGAGGATCTTTGCACCTGTCCATTCGTTGACGCAGCTCGCGCACGGGCAAGCACGGCGGAGCTGGGCGGCTTTGTAACGTGTCTCGGTGTCGTCGGACCATCTGATCGAGACCTCGCTGTTTGATTCTTCGATTATTTGTGCGGGTTGGAGCATGGTGGTTTCGTTAGTCTAACAGTTTCGAGTTGGCAGTTTTCAGTTTCAAGTTAGGTGTTCTTGGATCTTGGTTGCATCGATGCCGTAATGCGTTGCGTGATAGGTGGCTTTGCCGTCCCTTATTACGAATGCCTGCGGCGATTGATGGCGATGGCCGGTTCGAATTGCAATTTCGTTGCTTATCGGGCGGTGTTCCTGGATGACGACGACATTTATCGTGCCTTCGGCTTCTGCGACCATTTCGAGTACATGCGAGCTGATGCCACAGCTATTGCTGTGTTTTAGCAACGCAACGGGAGCAGCAAACGAGCTTTCAAACAACGCATCGAGCTGTTCGAGCGATTCGATCATGACAAATTTTGCTGGCATTATGAGAGTCCCTGATAAGCACCGGGCGGCGGCGGCTCCAGATTTGGCTTGTTCAGCGCCGGAAAAACCTTGCGATAAGCAATGACGCTCGTCGCCGTGATGATCGGGATCATGAGATAAAGGCCGATGCACAGTGCGAGATAACCAATTAGCACGAGACAGAAATTGACGCCGATCAAACCGGCGATGCCGCCCATATTCTTCATCGCAGCCCGGGCACTTAGTTTCATGGCTTCGATACCCGACAGGTTTCGGTCGACTACCAGAGGAAACGCAAAAATGATCAGCGAATGTATGACCGTCATGATGATCGCAACGACGATATCGATCACGATCCCAACCGCAAACGACCCGAGAATGACGCCCGGATCTGCATTGTTGCCCATCACGGCTGCGGTTATGATCGGCAGATAGATCGTCACGAACAGAATGACGATCCAGGCCACCATCGGTACAACAAACGCTATGGTAACCGGCAAGCTCGGCACAAAATACTTAAATCCGACCCACAGATCGTCGATGCTGACCTTGGCACCCGTGTCGATCCTTTTCAGATACGTATAAAAGATGCCGCAGACCATCGCACCGATCAGGATGTACATCGATGCACCACCGATCAGACCGCCGAGCAGTGAGATCGCAAAGAACATCCAATAATCGGTCTTAACGAGTTCCCACGCCTCTTGGACGCACTCGATCGGCTTGATCGCACCGGCGTTGAATTCGAGATTCTGCATCGTTTAATCGTTGTCGTAAATATTCGCCAAATAGTCCGCTACCATTCTATCACTCGAAAACTGCGGCGTTAGCGTCGCGATCGAATTTTTCATGCGGGCGATCCATTCCGACGGTAAACCGTTTTGATCGAGCGAATAATAAGACGGGATAAGTTCGTTCTCAAGCGTCGCATAGAGGGCCTCAGCATCGGCGGCGTCCATTTGGTCTTCGGTCAGATCGTCGTTGAGATCGCCGATCCCGAAACCATTGACGCCGTTGTAGCCATCGATCCACCAGCCGTCGAGGATCGAAAAATTAAGAGCGCCGTTCATCGCCGCCTTCATGCCCGAGGTGCCGCTGGCCTCCATCGGGCGACGCGGGACGTTCATCCAAACATCGACGCCCTGGACGAGATATCTGGCGACTTCCTGGTCATAATCCTCAATAAACACCGCACGTTTCTGCCAGTTCGAATCGTGATTGATGCTCATCAGTTCCTGCAAGATGGTCTTAGCAGTGCGGTCTTGCGGGTGAGCCTTGCCTGCGAACACGAACTGTACCGGCCGGTCGGCATCATCGACCATCTTGAGCAATCTCGGCAAATCGGAGAACAGCAGATCCCAGCGTTTGTACGCTGCCACGCGGCGGGCGAAGCCGATGGTCAGAATGTCGGGCGAGAAGAGGCCTTTCGTGTTTTCGTGTTCGTTGATCGTATCTACCGATCCGGTTTCTTTGGCTCGTGTCCTTTCGCGAATGAATGCGATCAGCAGGCTTTTCAGCGTTCGGTGGGCGTTCCAAATTTGCCCGTCGGCAATGAATTCGATCGCCGTCTGCCACGTTTCGTCGCTCCTGACGACCTCGTGCCAATTTTCGCCGATACTTTGCTCGTAAAGAGTTTGAAAAACAGGTGCGACCCAGGTCGGAGCGTGAACACCATTGGTCACTGAGGTGATCGGCACGTTCAGAGTGCAGGCTTCAGCCTGTTCATCGCCGGCGGAAGACAAGCTAAAGCTTGCACTCTGAACGCTATTTTCGAACATCTTCCGCCACAGCCCACGCGAAACTTCGCCGTGTTTTTCGCTGACGCCGTTAGCGGAGCGGCACATTCGGATCGCGAGCGGCGTCATGCCGAAATATTCGGTGTCGTCGGTGAGATCTAAACGGCCAAGAGCGAGGAATTCGTTGTTCGTGAGCTTTAGAGAAGCGAGATAGGAGTCGCTGAAAATTTCGTCGAGCTGCTTTGGCGGAAAGCTGTCGTTGCCGGCGGAAACAGGCGTGTGAGTGGTGAAAACACACTGACTACGCACAACATCAACCGCAGCGGCGAAAGAGGCGTCCGGATTCGATTCCAAATACTCTTTCGCGAGTTCGAGTGTCGAGAACGCGGCGTGGCCTTCGTTCAAATGGAAAACAGAGGGTGATATGCCTAATTTTCGCAGCAATCTTACGCCGCCAATGCCCAGAACCTTTTCCTGCACGATCCGCGTTTCTGTATCGCCGCCGTAGAGATGGCCGGTGATCAGGCGGTCAACTTCGCTATTCTGCCGCACATTTGTATCGAGCAAATAGAGCGAAATGCGGCCGACGCTCGCGAGCCACGCCTGAGCCACGACCCCTCGGTCTCGAATGTGAACGGAAACCGTCACACGCTCGCCTTGGGCGTCAAAAACGGGCGTAACGGCCAACTCGCCGTCGAAAACGTCGTTGTATGATTCCTGCTGCCATCCATCATGGCTGATCTTCTGCCGAAAATAGCCAAAACGATAAAGCAGGCCGATCGCCGTCAGCGGCACATCCATATCGCTCGCCGATTTGAGGTGATCGCCTGCCAATATGCCCAGACCGCCGGAATAATTGGGAAGGGAATTGTGAACGCCGTATTCGGCACAGAAATAGGCGAAGCGGCCGTCAGTTGTCGGTTGTCGGTTGTCAGTGGAAAGATATCTTGCTTGCTTTTCCGCAAATCGATTCAAACGATTAACAAAACTCGTGTCTGCCGCTCGTTGATACAGCCGTAAACCGCTTACCTTCTTGAGAAAAAGCCGCGGATTTTGCTCGCATTTGTCCCACAGGGTCGGGTCGAGGTCACGGAAAAGTGCGGTTCCGTCGGGTTGCCATGACCAGTAAAAATTAGCTGCGATGGCCTCGAGCGGTTTTAGCTGATGCGGCAGCTCGCGGTTTAGTTCAAAATCGGTGCGAAAAGTCGTTTCCGTCTGTCGGCTGACTGCCTGTTGTGTAGCGATATCGGTCGAAGCCTCCGTCATAATTGCGTTGAAAAATTCTGAATGTAATCAACGAATATAGACGATGCGAGCCTGAGTATCAAATTTTCGCGTTACTGGTCGATCTATCGGTAGTCAGGTGCCCCACGGGTATAAACCGATAATGCGTCGCAACAACGAGGCCGAACACGAATCCGATAGCAGTCAGAGCAAGTCCGATCGTCAGATAATTGGGAAAATTCCCGAGTCTAATGAGCCACGCAAAGATTCCCGCAGCCACGCCGCCGACTGCGAAAAAGATCGGAATTGTTAGGAATTGCAAACGGAATCGTCGCGGTTTATCTTCGCGTGTCGAAAATATGATTGGTTTGAGGCGGTCATATTCCCAAGCGACAAGCCACGAGGCCGCGAGCGTCATAAAGATCGTGAGTATCCACGTTCCTTGAAATCCGACCGAGGTCGTGAGAACTGCGATATTCGCAATAATCGGCAGGAACAGCAACGCCCCGATATGCGAAAAACGTGGTATCAACAGCAAAATGGCCGCGATCATCTGGCCCCAACCGAGGAATTCGTAATAAAAACCCGTCGCGAGTAATGCGTTGAAATAATGGCCGACCGGATTCGAATCGGGCAATGAGGTGAAAGGCTCATGCACGATCTTTTTGTAGCTCGGCGGAATAAAGGCGACGGCGAGCAACACCCTGGTAAACGCCGTAAAGATCTGCGTCCACCAACGCCGTGTGACAGCAACATGGAGATCGTCTAGGATGTTTTCGAGTTTCATGGAAAAGAAAACGACGGTCAACGACAAAAAGTTCTTTTCCTGACTCTGCGTCCTTT
>JANLTF010000302.1:0-2257 GCA_031362825.1 Acidobacteriota bacterium
AAAAACTGCACAATCATGGCACTTCGTCGGTAAAGTATGGCCGCGGAGCGGTTTTGACGGTCGATCTGACCAACCGCTGCAACATGATGTGCGACCCTTGCTTTATGGACGCCAACCAGGTTGGATTCGTTCATGAATTAAGCATGGAAGATGTCTCCGAGATCCTCGACAACGCGATTCAGATCAAACCGCGTCGTCAGATGTCGGTGCAGTATTCGGGTGGTGAGCCTACCTTGAGTCCTTACTTCTTAGATGCGGTACGCTATGCACGAAAGGTTGGTTACAACTCGGTGCAGGCCGCGACCAACGGTATTGAGTTCGCAAAATCGAAAGAATTTTGCCGCGAAGCTGCTGAGGCTGGTTTGAGATTTGTCTATCTGCAGTTCGACGGTATCGGCAACGACGCCAACTCGCATCGCCAGATCGGCAACCTGTTTGACGTCAAACTCCGTGCGATCAACAACCTTCACGAAGCCGGCGTCGACATCATCCTGGTCACAACGCTTGTGAATGGCGTTAATAATGACCAGGTCGGCACGATCATCCGTTTTGCACTTGAGAATCCGAAGAAGATTTCGTTCATCGCGTTTCAGCCTGTGTCGTTCACCGGCCGCGACGAACTGATCACCGAGCAGCGTCGTCTGCAGCAGCGTTATACGCTGGCCCACCTCGCACATGACGTGCAGGATCAGGTCGGCATCACCGAGCCGACACGCGATTGGTTCCCGCTTTCGCTGATGGGAGCGTTCGCCGATTTTGCGGACGTTGTTCACGGGCCTGAAAGCGATTGGGGACAGGTCAGCTGTGGCTGCCACCCGAATTGCGGCGTCGGCACGGCCGTGATGGTCAACAAGGAAACAAAGGAAATGGCACCTGTGCCGGCGTTCCTTTCGATCCCGGGCCTCGTCAAAGACATGCAGCACATCACCGATACGGCCCGCGGCAAGTGGTTCTCGAATCTGATGATGGGCCTCGCTCTTCTTAAGAACTACAACCCGTACGGTGCACCGAAATCATTGACGCTCAAGGGCATCTTGATGAAGTTCGACAAGAGCTTTGGCCTCTCGGGCAAAGATTACGGTAAGGTCGGCCCCGATCGCACTGCCGAAGACATCGAGAAACGTCGTCAGGACCCATGGAACTTCCTGTTTATCGCAGGTATGTGGTTCCAGGATCTGTTCAACTACGATTTTCGCCGCACCGAAATGTGCATCATCCCGTACGGCACCCAAGAGGGCGAGATCTCGTTCTGTGCATATAACACCGGCATCGGATGGCGTAACATCATCGAGCACATGCACCAAAATGCAACTGTCGCTCAGTGGTACAAAGAGCACGGCCGCCACGACGTTTTCGCCCGCGGAAAAAATGTTGAAATGGGCGACAGTTCGCACAGCCTGATCCTCAACGAAACGGATCTCGCCCGCCCGAACAAACCCGAAATGGAAGGCCCCAAGACCGCTGCCGAGGAAATGCAAATGATGCGCAAACTCTATCAGCAAATGGTCATGGACAAAGCCCAAATTAAGGCTGAGCCTATGGTCCAGATAGGTGGCCTTAAACGCGAAAAGAAAGCTGATAAAGCGTCAGCGTAAGCTGTTAGCGATAAGCAATAAGCAAGAAAGCCTCGCCGAATGATCGGCGAGGCTTTTTCTTGTCAGAACCGCAAGCCATAGCGACCGGGGTTTTCAATTTTTCTTTAACAAATTGGCAGTTAATGTTAATATTCCAATGTTATGCCAAGCGTAGAGACAATCTATCAAGAATCGATCAGGCCTTTGCCCGTAGTCGATCAAAAGCGGCTCGCCGACCTGATATTGAAGAATGTTAACGGTGAATCGGACGCATTGCGGACGAGGCGTGCAGTTCTCGATATATTAGACGACCATTCGGTAAAACGCGTATTCGAGGATTCAACGGAAGTGGACGAATGGCTAAGAACGGAGCGTGATTCTTGGGACGACTGACTTTCTCGCCCGGCTCCCGCCTCTATGTTGATACCGCCCCGATAATCTATACAACGGAGCGGCATCCTGATTATGAGCTGCTCCTCAAACCATTATGGGAAGCGGCAGAACTTCGTCAGATCGAAGTGATCACTAGTGAACTCACGCTTCTAGAAGCTTTGGTAATTCCCGTCCGAAAGAACGACGAAGAGCTGATCGATACTTACGACGATCTGTTTGCCAATAGCCAAATAAGATTAATTCCGATCACTACGTCGATTCTTAGGGAAGCCACGGAACTCCGCGCTCAC
>JANLTF010000437.1:0-6718 GCA_031362825.1 Acidobacteriota bacterium
TCAACAACTCGAAAGAACTGAGGCACGTGCGAACGCCAATTTTGTCGAGACCCGTGCTCGAATTTCGCCCGAATACGGAGCGGCGTGGATCGAGGTCGGCGGAGCATATGCAATGTTTGACGGAGCGGAATCTCCGCTGACGCAGACGTTCGGTTTGGGAATGTTCGAAGACGCTACTACCGAACACCTCGACGAGATGGAGGCATTTTTCAAAGAGAACGACGCGCCGGTCTTTCACGAAGTCAGCCCGATGACCGATCCGTCGCTGATGGCAATGTTGAGTGCGCGCGGATATCGCCCGATCGAATTGACCAGCGTGATGTATCGCGAACTCGATGTTGATGTCGAGAAGCAAGATCGAAATTCGCTTCTAACAACTCGCGTTATTGCGCCGGACGAAGTCGAACTGTGGGCGCGAACGTCCGCTGATGGTTGGAAGGCCGAGCACGAGTTACTCGGTGAATTTATGTTCAATTTCGGATCGATCAGCGCACAGTGCAATGGAGCTTTTCCGTACATTGCCGAACTTAATGGCCGTTCGATCGCGACCGGGATGCTCTTTATTTACGAAGATGTCTGCATGCTCGCGGGTGCAAGCACAATTCCGGATGGCCGCAATCAAGGTGCTCAAACCACATTGCTCGAAGACCGGCTCGCATATGCAACATCGAAGGGCTGCAAACTCGCCATCATGGGTGCCGCTCCCGGCAGTCAGTCGCAACGCAATGCTCAAAAGAATGGCTTCTACATTGCTTATACACGCACAAAATGGCAGTTAATAGGTTAGAATAGTGGTCTAAAACTTTTCACATTGACCTATGAAACGATGCCCTGAATGCAGACGGGATTATTACGACGACACTCTGCTGTATTGTCTAGACGACGGCAATGCGCTGCTCGAAGGGCCTGCGTCGATGGATGAACCGGCGACCGCGATCTTGTCAGAATCTGGGGCTGCCGAGGCCGCGTCTCTCCCGAGTGAATCGCCGACGGTACAACTCCAAAGCCACGCTACCGTGGGAGCCTCTCCATCGTCAAAGCTCAAATTCGCGGCGATCGGCGGGATCGCACTTGTGTTGCTGATCGGTGGAATCGGTTTAGGGGTTTATAAATTTTGGGTTAAAGCCGATGAACCGCTGCACGCGATGAAGATCGAGCGGTTGACCACTAATGGCAAATCTACCACAGCCGCCATTTCACCCGACGGCAAATATGTCGTGTACAGCGCTGATGAAGGCGGGGGGCAAAGTCTTTGGCTGCGGCAAGTAGCGGCGTCGAGCAACGTACAGATCATTCCTCCGGCGACGGATGCCTATTACTGGGGACTCACGTTCACACCCGACAGCACCTACATCAATTTCGTCAAAGCGGAATTTGAAAAGAATGTATCGTGGTCGTTTATCCAAATGCCGGTGCTCGGCGGTACCCAGAAAATACTTTTAACAGGTCTTGAGGGCGGGGTGAGTTATTCGCCGGACGGCAAGCAGTTCGCCTTTATCCGGGACGAGTATCCGACCACCGAGGAAAGCTCTCTACTGATCGCAAATGCTGACGGCACGGGAGAGCGAATACTCGCTTCGCGCAAGAGGCCTGAGACATTCCCTGCACGTCAAACGACTCCCGCCTGGTCTCCTGATGGGAAAACCATAGCCTCCATTGTCAGCGATGAGACTGGCGGCTACGGGGGTATGAATATCGTCGAAGTAAATATCGCGCATGGTACTGCCATACCTGTTACCACACAATCATGGCAGGAAATCAGTCAACTTGCCTGGCTGCGGGATAAAAGTGGCCTTCTTATCCTCGGAGTAGAGAAAACGTCGACCAACTTTATCAGACAGATATGGAGCTTCTCATACCCGGACGGTGAAGCGCGAAGAATCACGACTGACTTTAATGATTATATGAGCATGAGCCTGACGGCAGATTCCGACGCTCTGATCACCGTTCAGTCAAACACGATTTCTAACATCTGGGTTGCTCCCAGCGGGGATGCCAGCCGCGCCGTGCAAATCAAATCCGGCGGCAGCAATCGGGAGGGAATGGGGCGTATTGCGTGGACGCCCGATGGAAGGATCGTCTATGACTCGTTAGCGAGCGACAAAGTGGATATTTGGGTTATGAACGCCGATGGCACGGGTCAGAAGCAGCTAACAGTTGATGCGGGTGCAAACTTTTGGTCGGAAGTTGCGCCTGACGGTCGCTACATAGTCTTCACATCATTCCGAAATGAGCAATCAAATATTTGGCGGATGGATTTGGACGGCCGTAATCCCAAGCAGTTGACAAGCGGCAATAGGGATTGGGGCGCAGATATCTCGCCCGATTCCCGATGGGTCATTTACACAGCTGAAAATTCCGGCATGCCTTATTTGTGGAAAGTTTCGATCGATGGCGGCGATGCAGTGCCCTTGATGGACAAATATACAAACTCTCCGGAAATCTCGCCCGATGGAAAATGGATCGTCTGCTCATATCGTCAAGACGCCAATTCAACATGGAGATACGCGATTATTCCCATCGAAGGTGGTGAACCCAGCAAGGTCTTTGATCTGCAAGGCAAAAAGGGAAACTTTCGCTGGTCACCCGACGGACGCTCGCTCAACTATCTCCGGGATACTCAAGGCGGCGTCACGAACGTCTGGAGTTTACCCTTAGACGACAAGCCTCCAAAGCAGTTGACCGATTTTAAGACTGAACAAATATACAATTTCGCATGGTCACCCGACGGCAAACGACTTGTACTAGCACGCGGCACGACGAACAGCGATGTTGTTTTGATAAGAGATTTCAAGTGATCTTTCGAGAATGGGTCGAGCGACCACCACTAAAATGAAACGTTACCCGACATGTAATAAAGCCTAAACTGACAATACTGTTAATGAGTTCTACAAATGGGAGAACTTAGCTTATGATCGAGACAATCCAACACGAAGATGGCCGCGTCGAGCTAAAGGACGAAGCTCTGCGAGAAATCGAAGGCTCGGCGCTTTATAACGAAGACCTTGCTCCGGTTCCGGTCGCGAAACGCAATTGGACGACATACAACTACGCCGCGTTGTGGATCTCGATGGCACATTGCATACCGACGTATATGATGGCATCGGGGCTGATCTCGGCCGGGATGAACTGGTGGCAAGCGTTGTTTACGATCCTACTCGGCAATATCATCGTGCTTGCGCCGATCTTGCTTAATTCGCATCCGGGCACAAAATACGGCATTCCGTTTCCCGTATTTGCCCGGGCGGCATATGGAACGATGGGCTCGAATCTGCCGGCTCTAATGCGCTCGATCGTCGCGTGCGGCTGGTTTGGGATTCAGGCGTGGATCGGCGGACAGGCGTTGCAGACCTTTTTTGCGGCGTTTATTCCGGGTTGGGCGACATTGCTCGGACCGGCGATCGGCGGCCACACACCGACCGAGTGGCTCTCGTTCCTTATATTTTGGGGATTGAACATCCTTATTATATATCGCGGAATGGATCTGCTCAGGATCGTCGAGAATTGGGCCGCACCGTATGTGCTGGTGATGACCGGCATTTTGCTCGCTTGGATCCTGTATCAGGCGGGCGGGATAGGTTTTCTGCTGCATGAGCCGGGAAAGCTCAATACTTTCGGCGATTTTTGGCCGGTGTTCATTCCTTCGCTAACGGGTATGATCGGGTTCTGGGCGACGCTTTCGCTAAATATGCCCGACTTTACCCGCTACGGCAAGAGCCAGAAGGAACAAGCCGTCGGCCAGACCGTCGCACTTCCTTCCACGATGGTCGTGTTCGCCGCAATGGGTATTTTGATCACGTCGGCTGCTGTGGTCGTATTTCCGCAAATGAATCCGGCGGATGCGTGGGATCCCGTGAAACTCGTCGGGCAATTCTCGCAGCCGATCGTTGTCGCGATCTCGATGTTCACGGTCGTGGTCGCGACGCTGTCGGTAAATATCGCCGCGAATGTCGTCTCGCCAGCGAACGATTTTGCCAACGCTTTCCCCAAGCTGATATCGTTCCGTACCGGCGGTTTGATCACCGGAATTATCGGCATTCTGATGATGCCTTGGAAATTGCTTGCCGATCCGACCGGCTATATTTTTGGCTGGCTGGTCGGCTATTCGGGCGGCCTCGGATCGATCGCGGGCGTCCTGATCGCTGACTATTGGCTCGTCCGGCGCAAGGATCTGCGGCTCGGCGATCTGTACCGCAGCAATGGCGTTTACGGCGGCTGGAACTGGCGTGCTATTTTTGCCACGCTTTTGGGTTGCTTTTTTGCGTGGATAGGGTTGATAATTCCAAGTCTCAGAGTGCTTTACGATTACGCCTGGTTTGTCGGTTTCGGTGTGGCGTTCTTTGTGCACTGGGGATTGATGGCGGCAATTCCGCCGAACGAAGAAGGAAATAATGAAGTATCAGAGAGTTAAGAATTTTTACAACGGCGAGTTTGTCGAAAGTGCGTCCGGGAATGATCTCGATGTCACTTCGCCGCTCGACGGGAACTTATTATCGACAGTTCCGATGTCGACCGTCGATGAATTAAATGCAGCGGTCGCTTCGGCAAAAGCGGCACAAGTATCTTGGGGACATCAGCCGATAAAGGAGCGCGTACAAGTTTTCTTCCGGTATCGAAATTTGCTCGAACAGAATTCGGACGAATTGACCGCGTTGATCTCCGAAGAGAACGGCAAGACTTGGGATGAAGCGAAGGCTGAGGTCGATAAGAGCATTGAGCTGACTGAATTTGCATGCTCTATGCCGCAGCTTGTGTCGAACGAAGTGCTTGAAGTCAGCCGCGGTGTTGAATGCCGAACGGAGCATTTTCCGGTTGGGGTAGTTGCATCGATCGCACCGTTCAATTTTCCGCTGATGGTGCCTAATTGGACAATGCCGAATGCGTTGGTTCTCGGGAACACGATGATCATGAAGCCATCGGAACTTGTGCCGCTTTCGGTGCTGAGAATGGCAGAGATGCTAAAAGAAGCCGGATTGCCGGACGGTGTTTTTAATATTATCAACGGCGGCAAGGAGATCGTTGAGGGCATTTGTTCTCATAAGGATATTGAGGCGGTGAGTTTTGTCGGTTCGACCAAGGTCGCGAAACTCGTCTATCAGAAAAGTACAAACGCTCTGAAACGCTGCATCGCCCTCGGCGGAGCGAAGAATCACCTTTTTGTTTTGCCTGACGCAAATCCGTCGATGACGGCTTCGAATGTGACCGCGTCAATGTCGGGCTGTGCCGGCCAGAGGTGTATGGCTGCATCGGCGATGCTGGCGGTCGGTAATGTTGACTCGATAATCGATCAGATCTGCGTCGAAGCCCGGAAGATCGTTCCCGGACAAAATCTCGGAGCTGTGATCTCGGCATCAGCAAAAGAGCGTATCGAAGGATTTATCTCGGAAGCCGAACGCGATGGTGCAAAGATCCTGGTCGATGGCCGCGGGGTTGTGGTCGAGGGCAAGGAGGGCGGCACGTATGTCGGGCCAACTGTGATCGATTTTGTAACGCCGGACATGTCGGTCGCTACCGAAGAAATTTTCGGCCCCGTTATCTCGATCATGCGAACAGACACTTTGGATGAAGCGATCAAGATCGAAAACGACAATCCATATGGTAATGCAGCAGCGGTTTTCACACAGAGCGGCGGACTCGCCCGATATGTCATGGAGCACGCAAGTGCCGGAATGATCGGTGTCAATATCGGTGTACCGGTTCCGCGTGAGCCATTCTCATTTGGCGGCTGGAATGATTCACGTTTTGGAGCCAACGACATAACAGGGAAGAGTTCCCTCGAATTCTGGACGAAGCTCAAAAAGACCACAACCAAGTGGAACCCCGAGGCGGGTGTCAATTGGATGAGCTAGTATTAATTTCAATGAAAAAGTACATAAAATTATTGGTCATAGTGGTCTGTGTCGGATTCGGGATTTCGATCGCATTAAAACCACAACGGGCGGGAGCTCAAACTCAGACCGTTACGGCCGGGCAGAAATTCAAGAACATAAAAGTTCTCAACGATATGCCCGCCGACCAAATGGGCCAGGTCATGAATATGATGTCGGCTTCGCTAGGATTTAATTGTGCTGGATGTCATGCCGCGGGCGATAAGGATTTTGACAAGGATACAAATGAGCACAAGGTTGCTGCTCGAAAGATGCTTGAGATGACGTTTGCTCTCAATAAACAGTTTTTCGACGGAAAGCCCGAAGTCTCATGTAACACCTGCCACAACGGCCGCGAAAGGCCGATGGCCGTACCAAACCTCCTGCCTACGGCTCCCGTTGAAAGGCCAAAACAGCCTGCTGTAAAACCTTTCATCGATGATATTCTGACGAAATACGCCGCATCGATTGGGACAAAAGACAGTCTTGCGAAGGTCGCATCCAGGCAGATCAAGGCCAACAGAATCGAGACAGATGGTAAAACAATCGAACCTGAAGAGATTTGGCAAAAGGGCGGCAAGTTCCGTTCAGAGATCAAGTATGGTGATTATGTAGTCACCGAAGGTTTCGACGGTAAAGACGCTTGGAAACGCGGCGGTGGCGACCCTATCGAACTCAAGGCATCTGAGATCGATCAGATTAAGCGCGACGCGATGCTGTTTGCTAATCCCGACCTTAAGTCGGTTTACACTAAGCTCGATTACAGATTTCTGGATCGGATCGACGGCCGCGACGTTTACATCGTACAGGCGACGACCGCTGACAATCAGCGTGAGCGTCTGGTTTTCGAC
>JANLTF010000442.1:0-6649 GCA_031362825.1 Acidobacteriota bacterium
CACAGAGTCACAGAGAACACTGAGAAAAACAAATCAAAATACAACAAAAGTGTCTGATAACAAATTCGCGGTCTCGCGAAATCGTCTCAAAACACTCTGTGTACTCTGTGGCTCTGTGGTGAATTCTTATTCTTACGGCCATTCGCCGCTGTATGAGAAGTCGGCGCGGCCGGTGATGAGGATCTCATCGTCGTCACGCCAGAGGACGTCGGTTGTGCCGCCTTCGGAATGGACCATGACCTTGCGGCCGGTTTTGAGCATAAACGCGCTGAGGACGGCGGCTCCGCTTGAGCACGTGCCTGAGGCTGAGGTTTCGCCGGCACCGCGTTCCCAGATGCGCAGCTCGATGTTTTCGGAGTCGTCTATTTTGACGAAAACGACGTTTACGCGTTCGGGAAATTTCTCGTGCGTTTCCATCGATTTTCCAACACTTCGCCAGTCGAAATTGAAATTATCGACGAAGATACACGCCACCGGATTGCCAACATTCACCGCCGAAAAGGCGTAATGACGGCCATCGACGATTATGGGTTCGTTGACGACAGCCTCGCGGCGAGTGTCGGTGAGAACCGGAACCTCGTCGGACGAGAATTTCGGCTTTCCGATCTCGGCCTGAAACCAAAATTCGCCGTCGGCCTTTCGTTCGATCAGGTGATAATTCTTAACACCGCTGCGTGTTTTGAGCTTTAGATCCGCAGCGGTCCAAATGCCTTTCCAGTGCAGATACGCGACCGCACAACGCGTGCCGTTGCCCGAAAAGCCGGCGATGCTGCCGTCGGGATTGACGATCTCGCAGTTGTAATCAGCCTCTCCATCGCCTAGCCGCTCAAGGACCGCAATGCCATCGCTGCCGGCACCGGTGTTTCGATGGCAAATGGCCCTTGCGAAGTCCGACAGATCGGTGTCTGTATCGGACCGCTCGATCACAATGTAGTCGTTGCCGAAACCGTGGAATTTGCTGAATGGGATCGGCATCATTTTACCTTGGCGATCTTCGAGATGATCTCTTGGCCATCGGTGTAACGAATAATGAATTCAACGTTGTCGCCGACCGCGAGGCCCTTGAGCATCGCTTTATCGGTTACGTAAAATTCCATCAGCATCGGCGGCATAAGACCGACGATCTCTTCGTGATTCATCTCGACGGAGCCTAGTTCAGTGTTGATCTTTGTCACCTTGCCCTTGCCGGGATAATCGCCGTTTTTTGGTGTTGGCTGTGCGGTCGGCATAGGTGTGGCCGTAGGTTTTGCGTTTGCGGGGCTCGCAGCGTTCGGAGCGGGAACGGCTGGCGGCTTGCTTGCGTCGGTGCTTCCACAGGATGAGAGGATCGAGACTGCGATGACGGTCAATATTAGCTTTATGGTCATATTTGTCTTGTATAAACTCGTTTCTGACACAACCCCTACCGGTCGTGTTTCCGCCTATGGTCGCTTTACGGGAGTGATCCTGAGCGTCATCTTTTCGGTGCCGCGGACGATGTCGATGTCGTATTGTTCGTCAGCTTTCATTGTGCCCATGGCCTTCATGTAGTCCTGGACGTTTTGAATGGGCATCCCTGCGAGTTTTACGATCTTGTCGTTCGCTTTGAGGCCCGTACGCGAGGCGGGCGAATCGTCGCGGACGCCGTCGATCACCAAGCCGTCGTTCGAATCGGTGTAGCCCGGGATCGTGCCAAGGGTAATGTTAAAACTCGAACGTCCGCCGGTCGCACTGGTGGATTTGGCAACGGTGTAGGTTGGTTTAACGGGATTATCATCGACGGCTCTAACGAGCGACGACACATAGCTGATGATCTTTACCTCGCCTTCGTAATTGATCTTTTCCGCAGTATCCGAAGGCTTATGATAATCCAAATGAGTGCCGGTGAAAAAGAAAAGGACAGGAACCTTTTTCATGTAAAACGAAGCATGATCCGAGGGGCCAAAGCCGTCTTCTGTTAGCTGAAGCGTGAAGTGGTTACCGACAGTGTTTCCACTTGGGCCGTCGACCATGATCTCGTTCTTGCGTTTCACGAGCTGGTTCCACTCGCTCGCGGTACCGATGCCGCCAATGCTCAGTTTACCGTCCTTGAGCCGGCCGACCATGTCGAGGTTAAACATCGCGATGGTGTTTTCGATCGGAAAGACAGGATTATTGGTGTAGTATTTCGACCCGAACAGGCCTTCTTCCTCGCCGCTGAAGGCGATAAAGATGATAGTGCGTTTATTCGATTTTGCTTTGGCGAATTGGCGTGCGAGTTCGAAGATCGCCGATGTGCCCGAGGCGTTGTCGTCGGCTCCGTGATGGACCTCGGTCGAATTTGGAGCAAGGCTTCCTTCGCCGCCTTTCCCAAGATGGTCGTAATGGGCACCGATGACGATCGCTTCGTTTTTGAGCACTTTGTCGCGGCCTTCCAGGATTCCTATGACGTTATAGCCCGAAACGGGTTTGTCGGGCGAAGCGGCCTTGCCCGGAAACGTCTGCATGTAATTGAGCTTGCCATTCGGCATGCGCACGCCCGGCTTGAGCTTGATCTTTGCAAACGCGTTGACAATATAACCAGCCGCAGTAGCCGCTCCCGGCTCGCCTGTACGACGGCCTTCAAGCGCGTCGGAGGCGAGATATTCGACGTGCTTGCGAAGATTCTTTTCCGCGTCGTCGGATTTCGCGACCTTAGCCGTCTGCGCCGAAACGCTAAGTGCTAACGAAAGGAGTAATAAATAGCTGTATAACTGCTTTTTCATAGGTTGATCGATTTAACGAATAGATCTTTTATTTTAGATGCCGTCCGCCTGATCTCAACGATATTCTTTTGCTCAGCGGCGGTGAACTGGTCACGAGCCTTATTGTCATCGATGACGCGGAGCGTCTTTAAGCCCGAAAAATAGACAAGCCGTCGTTCGGGTGATTGGTCGTCGTTTTCGGCGAGCCGAAAATAATATGCAAGTTCGCCTCGTTCGTTAAAGAAATACTCTTCGATGTAAGTTCTGCTCGATTCTTTACGTTCGCTCTTGACCAAAACGAGTTGATCGGGATACAAGCGACGCTCGTCGTTCTCGACCGCTCTGTAGAAAAACTTGTGTTTGATCTGGTGAATGCCAACGGCACGCCATTGATGGTTTCGGCTGTTGACGGTCAGTTCATTTACAAAAAGCGGCCCAAATTCGCCTTGATCGTCGTCCGATTCGACAAGCTTTGCCTTTTCGGCGGCTTCGATATAGGCCGTTTGGATCTTTTTGACGATCTCGTTTGTGGCTTGAGCGGAAACGCCAATGGCGGTGATCAGGAGAAGTGCGAAGCAGAATATTCGATTTTTCATATCACAGGAACGCGCCGCATTGGTATTTCTTGTTTGCCATTCTTTGCGTCTTTGCATGAAGGCATATCATGCAAAGAATCAAAGATCGCAAAGTTACGAAAGGCGTCTATTCCACCCAATCGGCGATGAACACATTCGTATCGCCTTCTTTCGCCGCGTTGCGGTTTGAGGCGAAGACGAGTTTTTTGCCGTCCGGCGAGAACATTGGGAAGCCGTCGAATGTCTCGTTAAAGGTGATCCGTTGGATTCCGGTGCCATCGAGATTGATCATCGCGAGGTCGAAATTGCGTTTGCGCGGATCGGTCGCGAAATAGTTTGTACAAAAGACGATCCGTTTTCCGTCCGGCGTGAAAAACGGTGCAAAACTACCGCCTCCTAAGGTCGTGATCTGGCGTTTCCCGCTGCCGTCGGCGTTCATAACCCACAGTTCAAAAACGGTTGGCACCACGAGGTGTCGGGCAAGCAGATCTTTATACCGAGCAATTTCAGCAGGCGTTCCGGGTGTTGAGCGGCGATATACGATCATCTTGCTGTCGGGCGAGAAGAACGCTCCGCCGTCATAGCCGACACCGTCTGTCAGGCGTTTGACGTTCTTACCGTTAATATCCATCGAATACAGGTCGAGGTCGCCGTCGCGCTCCGAGGTGAAAACGATCTTCTTGCCATTCGGGCTGACGGTCGCCTCGGCATCGTAGCCGGGCGTGTTGGTCAGTTTCTTGATATTTTTGCCGTCCGGCGTTGATTCGTAGATATCAAAATCAGAATATACCGGCCAGACATAACCCATCGAAAAATCTGGGCTCGGCGGGCATTCTTTGGCTCCGCCAAATGTCGAGGCGTAGATCACCTTTTTGCCGCCCTTGAGAAAGTAGGAACAGGTCGTACGGCCTTCGCCGTTGGAGACCATCTTGACGCCCGAGCCGTCGATGTTCATTTTGTAGATCTGATCGCAGCCGCGTCCGTCACGTTTCGACTGAAAGATCAATTGCTTGCCGTCGAACGAGAAATACGCCTCCGCATTTTCGCCGCCGAAGGTTAGCTGCTTGATGTTCGCGAGGTGCTTCTCGCCCGGAACCGCGAGCGATTGGGCCTGAACCGGAACATTTGACAACGAGGTCATAATTACAAGGATCGCAAGAATCAGGAATTTCATAAGTTTCAATATATAATATGGATCGTCATGTCGGACATCTGTTTTAAGTAGTTTAGCGAATTATGACCTTAAGCGGAACTGAAGGACTGTGACTTATGTCACTATTTGAGAACGCGAGCTTAATGTTCTTTGAGGTAGATTATGACATTTGAAACGAACAGAGACGTTTTAGAGTGGTACGAACGCCAGCCTCGTTCGTTGACACCCGGGTTTATTGCCGCGATACCGTGGCACGATATCAAGGACCATCCGCTCGCCGAGCGGTTCGTGCCAGTCCTGCTCTATATGCGGGACGTCGAGACTTTGACGGATATGTACCACCGAGAGTTGCTTCGGACACCGACAGGAAAAGATCCGCATATTAGCAAATTTATGGAGCGTTGGGGCGTCGAAGAGGTGACTCACGGCGAGGTGCTGAATCGATTTTTGAACGAGATCGGCGTCGAATCGAGCGATAAATGGCAGGACGAGGTCCGGCGAAACGTCACGCACACATACAACGCAAATTCATTTCTATTAACAACACTGACCAATCTTGTCGGCAAAAAATTTACTGCGACGCACATGACCTTTGGTGCGATCCACGAGATGGAGGCCGCTCAGGGCTATCGCCGCCTGCTCGCCCTCGCCGACCATCCGGTCCTGACACAGATCCTCAACGGCATCATTCGCGAAGAGTCCGCCCACTGTCAATTCTATTGGAGCGTGGCAAAGATCGAGCTCAGCCGAAATGATCTCGCACGGCGAATCGCGAGGTATATCACCGAACATTTTTGGGCTCCGGTCGGCCAGGGTGCGCTCAGCAAAGAGCGAACGGCCTACATGGTCGCAACGCTATTCAGCGACAAAAATGCTCTTTCGAATCTCGATAGAACTGTCACCCAACGCGTCCGCCAACTACCGGGATTTGCTGATATCACAAAAATGACCGAGACGATCGGACGGATTGCGAAAAACTCCTCGCTCAGCCTCGAAAACGCGATCTAGTCTTGCCGGTATACTTCGACGCCGGCACTCATTTCGACGCCGATCTTGCCTTCCGATTCGGCATAATCGAGATGGGCTATCGATTCGGAGATCGACAAAAATCTATGGACATCATGGTCGAACGAGTCGGGAAACAGACGCTTCGCGACCTCAAACGCGGTGATGCCGGTGGTACTGACGAGAGCGACCACCTTCTTCTGCCGTTCATCGATCGCCCGGACATAGCGGTGAAATATCTCATCAAAATCGGTCACCGGTTCGCCATGCCCACAATGTGCTAGCGTAGGCGAATAACTCCTCAATTTAGCAAGACTTACGAGATATTCGGCGAGCGAGCTAAATCGCTTGTCCGGTGCGAGCGGGTGCGGTGAAACGATCGGGTTTGGCGTTATTCGTTTGAGGACGCAGTCGCCGCAGATCAGCGTCCGGTCGGCCTCGCGGACGAACGAACATGAACCCGGCGTATGTCCAGGAGTGTGCAGCACGCGGAGCGAACCGCCGTCGAATTCGAGTTCCATCTCGTCTTCGAGGTTGTGAAACTCCCCGTCAGCTAACGAATCGGTGAGCAAACTGATCTTCTCGTACATTCCCTTCAATTCGTCAAAAACCTCGGCGGGAACGCCGCTCCGGAGCATCAGATTTCGGTGATCAGCGTGGGCGAGGCGGCCGAACAAATGTCCCGTCTCCCACTCGTGAATATAGATCTCCGCATTCTTAGCTTCGTCGCGAACCTGTTTTGCCAGGCCGCAGTGATCTTCGTGCGCGTGCGTCAGGACAATTCGCCGAACATCCGAAAATTGAACCCCGTGTTTGCCGAGCTCACGCCGCAGTGCCGCCGCCGCCTCGGGTGTCTTTGGACCGACGTCGATCAACGTCAGCGGATCTTCTTTGATCAGGTAAACATTTACGTCACCGACATAAAAGGGCGTCGGGATCGACAAGGGAATGATCTTCATAACTATCTGACTGCCCGCACGCTATAATATGGGGTCATCGACCGATATTCTGCCAATTTGGGCATTGTTGTCAATAAATCGGCAATTCGGGCACATTTAACGGCCATAATTACAAAATTATTACATTTTTGCTTGCTAAAAAGACCGATTTGGGGTAAAAAATTCAAAGCAATTCTATTCCGACAAAGTTATCTGCCGATAAATGTTCTGAATAACCTTTTACGATCTGGAACGTAATCTCTATATTAGACAAGA
>JANLTF010000445.1:0-2152 GCA_031362825.1 Acidobacteriota bacterium
GTCAAAACGTTTTCGCAGCACCTCGGTGAACGCACGGCTTCGCGTGTCGGCCCAGCCTAAAACTAACGGCGTGTGATTGCCCTTCGCGTCGACGCCAACAAGGCTGTGCCAGAATGAGCACGACGCGACATACGCGATCTCACCCTTCAATTTGCTGGTTTTTTCAAGGATCTGATCTATCGCCGCTACGACCTGATCGATCGCGAGGCTCGTATCGATCTCAAATCCGCCGTTCGGCGTGACGCGAAACGAGCGCTCTATCTTGACCGAGGCACGCGGTATCGGATTCGCAGCCGCGTCATAGATCGAGGCGCGAACGCTCGACGAGCCGATATCGAGAGCTAGGATCAGGGGTTGTTTCAAGGAATTAGATCGTGGCTTGACACACTCCCTACGGGTCGTGTTTCCGCCGTTTTCGGCCGACAGATGACAGCCTTTAGCCAAACGTTTTTTTCATCCACCAACGCATACCGACGAAGAGAAAGCGGTAATCTTTCATAAACTCGGGCGGTTTGCCTTCGAAATAGTGGCCGATGAATTGCAACATCCAGCCAAAGATAAAAAGCCCGGCAGCGATGCGCCACATTCCGTCAACGAAGAATATCGATGGTATCAGGAGCAGCGAAACGGCGATCATGGGGATGCCGAATTGATGCGTCAGCTTGTTCATCGGATGCTGGTGACTTTCGGAATATTCCTCGATCCAATCGTCCCATGTTCGTCCACCCATCATAATTCCTTACCTCCTGGCTATCAGCCATACTGCAAGCCCACCGATTCCAAAAGCAATTGCCGGAAACAAGCCGGACGACAACTCGTCGACCACGACAAAGACGACCACACCGCCGATCAGTCCCAACGCCAGCCGCCAAAAAATCGATGTATTTTCGTTTAGAATGTGAGCCATTAACGCCTCGATAATACACCTATTCCGCCGAGCGGCGAAATGTTTTTACAAAAAGATTGGCATCGACCTCTATCTCTTCCACCTGCTCAAACCCGGCTAGGAAATCCGGCGGCATAAAGGTGTCCGCATCCGTGATCTCTTCGGGTACAAAGGTGACGATCCAGCGATCAATTACATCGGCAAAATCAGCATACGTTTTCGCTCCGCCGATTATGTAGATATTTTTGTTGTAATCTTCAGCGAAATCGAGCACCGCTTCTCTGCTGTCGAACTGCGTGACTTCGGGTGGAGTTTCGACTTTGCCAGAGCGGCTGAGAACGATATTCAAACGGTTTGGTAACGGCCGCCCGATCGATCGCCAAGTGTTCGCTCCCATTACAACCGCATGTCCGGTAGTCGTTTTCTTAAAAAACTTAAGATCGGCGCTGTAGTGCCATGGCAGTTTTCCGTCCTTGCCGATCGCGTAGTTTTTTGAGATCGCAACAATTCCAATTATCGCCATACAAAAACTATCAACTAATCACTAATAACTATCAACTGGATAAAAGAAGATCTCATTTTCTAACAGTTAATAGTGGTTAGTGATCAGTTAATAGTTTTGCCTTTGTAAACCGCTACTTCTGAGCCTTTTGCGAGTAGGATGGAGTGCGGTTTTTCGTCAGCAAGAAATGCAAATTCGTCGCCATATGTACCCCTAAAATCGACGTCGATCACTTCGTTTTTTACTGAGAAGAGTTCCCATTTCGGGTGCTCGACTTTGTATTCGTCGACTCGTGTGCCGCCGCGTTTTGTGTATCCCCAATAGTGTTCGATGATAAATTCGCCGTGTGAGCCCGCCGCTGGAACACCGACGCTTTCATCGATCTCGACGCTAAGACGGTTGTGGCAATCCCCTTTTGACCAATCGTACGAGACGGTAGTTTCGGTTCGAGCGTGATCCATCGTCCAGCATTCATATGGCTCGCCGTACATCACGCGGGCGACGGTCGCGATGGCAAATCGCGGGACGATCTCTTTTACGAAGCAGACGGCTCGGCGTATTTCATCGCTAACAACTCGTTTGTTGTAAAAGCGGAGATTGACCTCTTCGAAATTGACGTGAAACGGGATCGGGATGCCCAACACGCGAGTGTCGAGAAACATAAATCCGACGAGGCTGACGAAGCATTTGCCGTCCTGCAGATCGAGTTCGGTTCCCATCGGCAGGCGAGGTGCGAGCAGCGATGGGTCAACCTCGTAATTGGC
>JANLTF010000458.1:0-2792 GCA_031362825.1 Acidobacteriota bacterium
CGTTTGTATGTCTCGGCGTTGATATTGATCTCCTCGCGCGAAAGCGGCGGCCGCGTCACATTTTTACCCGAAGGGTCCCCGATCATTCCCGTGAAATCGCCGATCAAAAAGATCACTGTGTGGCCAAGATCCTGAAACGCCTTCAGTTTTCGGATCACCACAGTATGCCCAACATGTATATCCGGCGCCGTCGGGTCAAGCCCGAGCTTCACCCTTAGCGGCTTGCCGGTCTTCGCCGAGCGTTCCAGTTTTTTCCGCAGATCTTCCTCACGGATCAGATCGACCGTGCCTTTTTTCAAATATTCGAGTTGTTCGTCGATTGTCATGGTAAAACGGCAATTATAACTTACGGTACATAATGTACGCATTCGTCAGGCCGTTTTTTGAGTGAGCAAACGCATTCGGGATCTCGCCGATGACCTCGAAACCGAGAGTCTGCCATAGCTTTACGGCCACGCTGTTCGATTTGACGACGAAGTTGAACTGCATGGCGGTGAATCCAAGCCGCCGGGCTTCGTCGAGCGACCATAGAGCAACCTGTTCACCGATGCCTTTCCCTGCGGCGGTTGGGGCGACCATGTAGGCGGCGTTTCCGACGTGTTTGCCGAGGCCGGGATTGTTGGCCCGCAGCCAAAATGTCGCGACGACCTCGCCGTCTTCGACCGCGACGTAATTGTGCTTGTCCGGCGTGAACCAGAACGCCATCATCTCTTCTTCCGTCGTGTCCGGCGAGAAAACATACGTGTCGCCGCCCGCGATCACCGCCTTGATGACCTGCCAGATCGCGGGCTTGTCGGTTTCTGTTGCTTGTCGTATCTCGGGCATGTTGTAAAACGACGGAAGTTAATTTGAACGCGGATCGAGCGGATAAAGACAAAGTTCGTAAAAATCCGTAAAATCCGCCTGATCTGCTCGATCCGCGTTCACAAAATCCCCTCACAGTTACGGCACATAAGCACTTGGCGTCGGCACGTCGCCGGCGATACCAAACGCCTGGATCAGCGTTCCGGCCGTCGAGCGTTGAATGAACCACGTGAAATTCGACGGGCGGAAGACGGCCGCGTCTGTTTTGCCGTCGGCATCATAATCTCCCGGAACAGGAACGTCGCCATTGGCACCAAACGGGAATGCTAAGAACGAGAAGTCCTCGGACCGCAAAATAAACCAGTTACCGTTCGACGGCCGCCAAAATGCGACATCGGCCTTGCCGTCGCCGGTGTAATCACCCTGTACAGGCCTGTCGGTCGAAGCACCGAACTGCAAGGCGAATACGCTCGCATTCGAACTCCGCCTTACCCACCATTCCGACGCTCCCGGCCCGGTTGCTCCGGTCGGTCGGAAGATCGCGATGTCTGCCTTGCGGTCGCCGTCATAATCCGCGACCACCGGTTTGTCGCCGGCTGATCCGAAGCCGATGATGTCCGTTCCGCCAGTCGATTTTGAGATAAACCACGTCAAGCTCGATTCGCGGTAAACAGCCGCGTCCGCTTTGCCGTCGCCGTCGTAATCGGCCGGAACGGGCACGTCGCCGGTCGCACCAAACGGGAATGAGAAGAACGAGAAGTCCTCGCTCCGCAGGACAAACCAGAATCCCGTCGATGGCCGCCAGAACGCGACATCGGTCTTGCCGTCGCCCGTGTAATCAGCCGGAACGAGTTTGTCTGAAGAGTTGCCAAACTGAAGTGCGAAATTGCCGCCATTCGTCGAACGCAAAACCCACCACTCGCCGGGAGCGGGACGGAAGATAGAGATGTCCGTCTTGTTATCGCCGTCGTAATCGAACGGAGCACGGATAGTGATCGCACTTCCCGCCGCCTGATTGATCGTGTATGTTTGTCCAGCGATCGTCAGGCTGCCGCTGCGAGCCGTACCGGTGTTGGCGGCGAAGGTCATATTTACTGTGCCGCTGCCGTTGCCCGGCGTGCCCGAATTGATCGTGATCCACTGTGTCGAGGTCGCCGCCGTCCACGCGCAGCCCGCCGTGGTCGTTACGGTTACGTTCAAACTGCTACTCGCCACCGGAACCGATTGCGGCGAAGCGGGAGCCAAGGTGTAGCTGCAACTTGGTGTGATATTTACCATGAACGAACCGATGTTGCCCGCCGCGACGAAATTGCCGGTCAGGTCGCTGACTTGGTTGGCATTCATCACGATGTTGTAAGTTCCGTTGTCGCCGATGTCCCAAGCGTTGCCCGGCGGAATGAGCTGGTATTCGGCGGTGCGCGGTGTGCCGTTAGTTTGGTTGTTCACACTGACGAAAGCGGGCGTGGCAGTGAATCCGTTCGGACCGTTGACGGTAACATCTCCCGTGCCGAGGGTGCCGACGTTGATTGCCGTGTCGTCGGCGTAGGTAACGAGGAAATTATAGGCAGTTGCTCCCGCGCTGGTGACATTGGCGGCGGTTGGGCTGGCGGTTGGTGCGGCGTCGGTCGGCGTGATTTGGGCTTCGAAGGCGCCGATGTCGGTGCCGTCGCTGTTTGGGGCGTTTCCGACCGGCAGGTCGAAGGGGCGGCGGAAATTGCCGCCGCGCTGATCGGTCAATGTGCCGGAGCCGGAGTTATTACCCGCGTCGAGAGCAGTGCTGCCTGCTAGCAGGGCGTGCGTCCGCGTTGTGCCGCCGTTATCGGAGAGTGGACCGAGGAGCGGATTGAGAATCGGATTGCCGTTCCCGCCGGATTGGTCGCCCGTTGCACCGAAAGTTACGGTGCCGCGATTGCCGATGAGGTTGAAGCCGTTTGACGTGATGCCCGTGGCGCTGTTGGCAGCGACATAGGGCTGCGTGGCGTTGTTGA
>JANLTF010000498.1:0-2018 GCA_031362825.1 Acidobacteriota bacterium
CGATATCAGGATGCTCGATTTTGAGATGCTGCAGAAGGTTTATGTTAGTGAATAGCGTTCAGAGTGCAAGCTTTAGCTTGTATTCTGGGTTAGGCGGAGTAACAAGCTAAAGCTTGCACTCTGAACAAAAGACTATGCTTAGAGAAAAAGTAGGAATGATATTCGGGGTCGCGAATAAGCGGTCGATCGCTTGGGCCTGTGCGGTGGCTTGTGCCGGGCAGGGCGCGAAAATGGCTTTTACGTATCAGGCCGAGCGGATCAAGGAGAACGTCGAGGAACTGGCCGGGACGCTCGACGGTTCGCTGGTCGTGCCGTGCGACGTAAACGATCAGGAAAGCGTCGATGCGGCCTTTGCTGCCGTGAAAGAGAAATACGGCAGACTAGATTTTCTCGTGCATTCGATCGCGTTTGCTCCGAAAGAAGCATTGGAAGGCGATTTCGTCGACACATCGCGTGAGGCTTTTCGCACGGCGCTCGAGGTCAGTGCATTTTCGCTGACGCAGGTTGCGGCGGCGGCTTTGCCGCTGATGTCGGATGGCGGTTCGATCATCACGATGACGTATTACGGTGCCGAAAAGGTAGTTTTGCATTACAACGTGATGGGCGTCGCCAAGGCCGCTCTCGAGGCCTCGACCCGTTACCTAGCCGCCGATCTCGGCAAATACCAGATCCGCGTTAACGCCATCTCCGCCGGCCCGATCAACACTTTGTCGGCACGCGGCGTCAAAGGTATGGGATCCTTGCTCGCGTACGTCGGCCAGCGTTCGCCGCTCCAGCGAAACGTCACGCAAACCGAGGTCGGAAACACCGCGATGTTCCTCGTCAGCGAGCTCTCGTCGGGAATTACGGGCGAGACCATCTACGTCGATTGCGGGTATAACATTATGGGGATATAAGTTGCGGATAGTTGCAGAGTTACAGTTAGTTTCAGAAAGTTGCGTATAGTTGTAACCCGCGCGTTCAATACCGAAAACTTCTGCAACTGTCTGCAACTCTGCAACTCCCTGCTACTAAGATCTATGAAATCAACCAAACCTAAAACACCCGCACCACCCAAAAAGAAAGTTGAGGTTCCGGCAACCGTTGCTGAGGCCAAGGAACGGGAGACCGAGCCGGGATATTGGAATCTGACGGACGACGAGGTGTTGCTGCGTTCGCCGGAGCCAGAAGATCCGTATCGCACGTCCGATTCGTGGCGCGTATTCCGTATCTTGGGCGAATTCGTCAACGGTTTTGACCAACTGGCAACGATCACGCGTGGCGTTTCGATCTTCGGCTCGGCACGCACGCCGATTGACGATCCGATGTATCTCGCTGCAAAAGACACTGGTCTTTTATTAGGAGCGGCAGGTTTTGAGATCATCACCGGCGGCGGCCCGGGCATCATGCAAGCCGCAAATCAGGGTGCTCACGAGGCCGGTGCGGTATCGGTCGGGTGCAACATCGAATTGCCGTTTGAGCAGATGGCAAACCCGTACCTGACGAAGTCGCTGACGTTCAAATATTTCATGGTCCGCAAGACCATGTTCATCAAATACAGCAACGCGTACGTCATTTTCCCCGGCGGTTTCGGCACGATGGACGAGCTGTTCGAGGCCCTAACGCTGATCCAGACCAAAAAGATCCGCAACTTTCCCGTCGTTCTCTTCGGCTCGCAATACTGGCAAGGCCTGCTCCAATGGATCACTTCGACGATGCTCCACGAAAAATATATCAACCCAGAAGACCTCGGCCTCATCCACCTCACCGATTCGCCCCGCGACGCCGTCGATTTCATAGTAAGGACGTGTTACGCCGGGATAGATAACGGGCAGAAATAAGACAGCGAATTGGGTAATTCTAGCTGCTAGGTAGTAGCGACAAGTTGCTAGCATTTACGATAGTGCCGCCATGAGCCATGTCGAATATCGTTCGGATACTTTTTCGGCATTGATCGCAACGATCTCGGGCGTGTCGTAGCTATGATTCGCTGTGATGAACGCGGCGAGTTCGTCGAATTTTTCTTCCAGTGTTTTGAT
>JANLTF010000503.1:0-6583 GCA_031362825.1 Acidobacteriota bacterium
TGCCGCTCGCGGTTCGGGCTGTAAAGGTCGAGGCGATCGCATTGCCCGCCCGCGAACCGAAATCACGCTTCTTGCTGCGATAGAAATGGCTGTCGATCTTCAGAGCTTCGTCGATACCGTAGATCGCGGTGTTTCGAATGACGTTTTTTCCAATTGTCGAAGCGAAACGCTTGCCAAAACCCTTCGCGGATTTGCCCCATTCCTCAGGTTCGTTCCTAACGGTCGAAAACCCCGAGCTTGCCGCAACACCGACCCACGCGAACGGCCCCACCGTGTCGTTGACATAGCGTTTGAAGCGCTTCTCGGCGGTTGGACGGATATACGATGCCTGATTGCTAGTCGTCGTGGTTTGTGCCGCTAGCGCGAATGCACTGACCGTTGTCAGCATAAGAATGAACAGTAGTTTCTTCATAAATAGTCTCTTCGACTTAATCACCCATGCGGATTCACTTCAAAAGCATTGGCTTGAGAGCTTTGTAAACATTGTCGGTCATAATCTTCTCGCCCTCGGCGTTCGGATGAATGCCGTCTGCCTGATTGAACTCTTTTTTTAGAGCGACTCCGTCGAGTAAAAACGCCAAAAAATCGATCTTATGTTGCGTCGCGAGATCCGGAAACAGCGTTGTAAACTCCCGCGAATAATCACCATTCCCCGGCGGTGCGAGCATTCCGCAGAGCAGGACTCGGACGTTCTTGGCCTTTGCCTTCTTGATCATCGTATCGAGATTCGCCTTGACCTTTGCCGGCGGCACGCCTCGCAACAGATCGTTGGCTCCGAGTTCGAGGATCAGTATCTTTATATTGTCCATCTCGAGCACCCAGTCGATGCGTTCGAGGCCTCCGAGCGTCGTGTCACCTGAAACACCGGCGTTTATCACCTCAAAGTCAAAACCGTCCGCTTTGAGCTTTTCCTGTAGCAGATACGGATACGATTCCTTTTCGAGCAAGCCAAATCCGGCGGTCAGGCTGTCGCCGAATGCAACGATCTTGGGCTTGTTAGATACGTTTTGCGGCATCTTGAGCGGCTTGTTTGCCGCAGTATTGACGGCCTGTTTGCCGCACGAAAGGCTCAACGCCACAAGAAATATGAAACTAACAACGAACGTTTTTCGAATAAGATAACGCATAATTCAGTGCTTTATTGTACGCTAAATCAGATGCGAAAGATGCAAATTGCTTAACGCATAAACATGATCGAATTAAGAAAAATAACCAAAACCGTCCGTTCGGGCACCGAAGACCTGACTATTCTAGATGATGTTTCGATGACAATTCCCGACGGCCAGTTCGTCGCCGTTACAGGTGCGTCCGGCAGCGGTAAATCAACCTTGCTCGGCCTCATCGCAGGGCTTGACGCCCCTTCGAGCGGCGAGGTGTTTATCGACGAGGACGAAATCACCGCTCTCAAAGAGGACCGCCTGGCCGAGATCCGCAGCAAAAAGATCGGCTTCGTTTTCCAATCGTTCCACCTGATCCCGAGCCTGACGGCTTTTGAGAATATTCTCATTCCAATGGAAATTCTCGGCATCTCAAACGCCCGCGAACGTGCCCGTGTGCTGATCGAAAACGTCGATCTGGCAAACCGCGGCCACCATTACCCAAACGAACTCTCTGGCGGCGAACAACAGCGCGTCGCTATCGCGAGGGCGTTCGCCAATTCGCCGAAGATCTTGCTAGCGGACGAACCGACCGGGAATCTTGATTCGAAAAATGGCGAACACATTTTTGAGTTGATGACCGAGCTACACCGCAAAAATAACGTAACGCTCGTTCTGGTCACACACGACGCCGCTTTGGCTGCGAAGTCTCAAAGGCAGATCATACTCCGCGACGGGCATGTCGAAGCCGATGTCTTAAATTGAGGTATTTTTGTTACATGAAACACGTTTGTGTGAAGTGGAACGGAACACGTGAATGCAATTCATTCTTAAACTTACAATTCGCGAATTCCGTTCATCATGGCGGCGTCTCCTGTTTTTCTTTCTCTGCATCGCACTTGGTGTCGGGTCGGTTGTTGCGTTGCGTTCTCTAATTCAGAATCTGACGGGTGCAGTTGGTAACGATGCTCGGGCATTGATGACCGCTGATCTCGAAATCAGTTCGACCAACGATTTCTCACCCGGCGACATCAATAAGGTCGAGAACATAATCAACTCCTCAGCAATTGTCGATGGCCGAAACGAAACGATTTCGTCGGCGGTCATGGCCCGACCGGTCGATGCGGCGAATCTTTCAGTAAAATTCGTTGAACTCAAAGGTGTCGAGCCGCCGTTTCCGCTGGTCGGTTCGTTTATTCTCTCGGACGGTTCGCCTTTCGATTTCAAACTTCTCGAAAACAACGGTACGGTCATTGCAAAGATCTTGCTTGAGGACCTCAATGTAAGGGTCGGCGACAAGATCCGCATCGGCGAAACCGAGTTTCAGATTCGAGCAACTGTCGACGAAGAACCAGGTGGCACAAGCGGTTTTCGGCTAGGTGCACGTGTCTTTGTCGAGAAAAAGGCCTTCGATACGGCTGGAATCACCCGCAATAACGGACGCGTGCGGCGGCGTATTCTGTACCGGACGACCGAAAATCCAACTGCACTCGTAAAAGAGCTACGCGATGCTTTGAGCGGCACGACCGTCACGGTTGGTTCGTATCGGGAACAGCAGGAAAATCTGAACCAGCAATTTGTGCGGACGGAGAATTACCTTGCTCTCACCGGCCTTTTGATCCTCGTTCTCGGCGGGGTTGGCGTTTGGAATGTTGCCCGGGCTTTTGTCGAGCAAAAACGAAAAACGGTCGCGGTCCTCAAATGCCTTGGTGCCAGCGGCAACCGCATTATCACCGTCTATCTGCTCCAGATTTTGACGCTCGGGCTCGTGGGCAGTTTGTTTGGCGTTGCTCTCGCCCAAGGAGCCTTGTGGCTCGTCAAATGGCGTTTTGCCGGCGCTTTGCCGGACAAGATGACCTATGGCATCGGGCTTTCGACTGCCGCTCAGGGAATCATTCTCGGAGTTTTGATCTCGTTATTGTTCAGTGCTCTGCCGCTGCTCCAGATCCGCACGATCAAGCCTAAACTACTGCTTCGCGACGAGAATAATTCGAGCCTAACCAAACTTGACCGCAGCAAATGGCTCTTTGGCTTTCTGTCACTTGCCGGCCTACTTGCCCTCGCGGTGTGGCAAGCGGGTTCGATCACGGTCGGTGCCTTTTTTCTTGTCGGACTTGGGCTAACGTCGCTAATACTATACCTTTCCGCCGCTGTGCTGACTTGGTCGCTTCGACGTGTTCGCTCACTTGGGCCCTTTCCGGTGCGGCAGGCGGTTAATTCACTTTATCGTCCAGGAAATCAAACGCGGATCATTTTGCTCGCGGTCGGTCTCGGGGCGTTTGTCGTTTTGGCAGTGCAGTCGATGCAGACAAATCTGGTTCGCGAATTCGACTTTACGAGGAATCAAAAGTTACCGAGCCTTTTCTTCATCGACATTCAAAAGAGCCAGATCGACGGACTACGGCAACTGATTAATGATCGCATCGGCGAAATGCCCGAGGCAATACCCACGGTTCGTGCCCGCATCGCGTTTGTGAACGGCGAGCCGATAGATTTTCAAAACCGCGAAGTCCGTCAACAGCAAGGTCAGATCGGACGCGAATTCGCTATCACATACCGAGCAAATCTCGACGAGAATGAATCGGTCGTCGCGGGCGAATGGTGGGGCATTGATGCCGCCGACGTTCCGGAAGTCTCAGTCGAAGAGGAAATGGCCAAACGGTTGAATGTCACCGCCGGGGATTCGATGACCTTTGATATCTCGGGCCGAAAGATTACCGCTCGCATTGGCAATGTTCGGCAACTTGATGTTAGGAACACACGTACGGCGTTTGTCTTCGTATTCCGACCGGGCACGCTTGAGATTGCTCCTCAGAGCTTTGCGGCGACCGTTCTCAAACACATTCCGGCCACCGAACGACAGCGGTTGCAGCGGGATCTGCTCGAACAATTTCCAAATATTCAGGTCTTTGACGTTGACGATATTCTTGCGGCTGTTCAGCGGCTAATACGCAATTTCGTGATCGCGATTTCGTTTGTCGGCGGATTTGTCATGCTCAGCGGCATCTTGATTCTGATCGGTTCTATCGCCCTGACCAAGTCTCAACGAATCTACGAAAACGCAATCCTTAAGACCCTCGGTGCCAAACTTGGGACGCTGGCCTCGATCCTGATTGCAGAATACGGCCTACTCGGGCTGCTCGCCGGCATCATCGGGACCACCTTTGCAACCGTAATGTCGTATGCCGTGAGCCGTTTTGTGATGGATATTCAGTGGGAATTCGACCCGGTTGTGACCGTGCTCGGCGTTCTGGTAACGACTTTGCTGGTGATGCTGGTCGGCGTTGCGGCGAGTTTTGATCTTCTTTTCCGAAAGCCGCTGGTAACATTGCGCTCGCAGTAAATTCTATTTACCGCCCTCGAACGGATGGGATTCGAGCACTGCACGCATGTTGACTTGGGCGAAAAGCGTCTCGAGATATGCGCCGAAGCGGTGAACTATCGGCACAAGATCCTTCTTTTGCTTGGTCACTAAGATCTCTTCGACAAACCGCTCGAACGTTTCAATGTCTTTGTAAAAAAGGAAACGAACCGTCTTGTCCATAAACCGAATTAGCGTGGTGTTCAATTTCTCGATATTCCGACCATCGGGTTCTTTTTCCGCCAATCTTACGATCTGCGCTATCGCGTAGATCTCCTTCCGAAGCATTTGTGACTGTTCGAGTTTATTCCTGAAATTCGGGAAAAGATCGAAAACGTCGATCGTCGGATCGATCTGCTTTGCAAATTGAGCAAGTATTTGCTGCAAGCTCTCGCTCAGTAGAGCGTACGCCGTTTCGGCTCTCGCATAGACGTTCGTCGCGGGGCGGATGGACGCGACAGCTGAAAGTTCTTGTTGAACTACCTTTTTCAGCTCGAGCGATGCCATATACGACGCCCCATCAAGGACGCTCATGAATTCATCCGGAACCTCTTGATGCTCCGCGACCCGTTGGTTTAAGTAGTCAACCAACTCCTGTGTCTGCTCAGCAACCTTGGCAAAGATCAGAAGAGCACTCTTGAGCGGTTCGTCGCGCTCGAGCATTTCGCCGACGATATCCAAAAGCCTCAGTATCTTGCCAAATCTCGGCAATATCGTTTCAAGTTCGCGCCGGATACGCGGCGTTGTTTTGGTATCACCAACGAGCTTTTTGAGCTTTTCCGGCAGAAAATTGGCTCCGCCCATTTCGGCATAGGCAACGAGCTTCGAGAATGCCGGATCAGTAAAGAGCCGCTCTAAGACCATCGTTCTCCACGCCTTCCACTCACCCAGTCTGACTGCCGGAGCATTTACCAAAGCGTTTGCAAGCTGGACAGGCTCACGTAGTGTCGCCGAAAATGTTCGTATCTCGTCTATCGAAAATTCATTTCCACCCTTTCTGCTGAGCGAATCGGTCAGCACAAAACTCAAGTGGGCACATCGGTTTAATGCCGCCCGGGCGATACGTATCTCTTTGTTGTACACTTCGTTCAGGGCAGGGATCTTGCGGTCTAGAGCAAATCGCCCATTGTTCGACAAGAAGCTCGCAAGCCCTCCAATCCATGCACCGAGCTGGAAGGTCACGGCAACAGTGTCGGCAGGTGGAATCGCCGCAGCCTGGTGGCCAGATGGTGCACTTCGTTCTTTTTCGACAGAAACAGTTTCCAAAATTAAGATTTCCTTACAGGAGCATTGGTAAGCTAAGGGCGAGAGACGGTGTTTTTCCGCCTACTAATTTATACCGTTTTTTACCATCTCTTGGCAATCAAAAATGTTGAACAACGCTCCGAAACTTGTCATTGCTACTTCAAATCAGGGTAAATTAGCCGAATTGCGGCAAATGTTGTCCGAAACCCCGATTTCCGTTGTCAGCCTCGCCGATTTTGATTCGATTGTCGAGGTTGACGAAAAAGGTTCGACATTTGCCGAAAATGCGATTCTAAAAGCCGCAGGTTATGCACTTCAAACCGGCCTTCCGACCCTTGCCGACGACTCGGGGCTTGAGATCGAAGCCCTCGGCAGACGGCCGGGCGTTTATTCGGCCCGTTACGGCGGGGATACACCGTTTGCCGAAAAAATGGCATTACTCCTCGCCGAGGTTGCTGCAATCGACCCAAACAATCGACGTGCTCGCTTCGCTTCCTCGATAGCTTTTGCCGATTCTGACGGCCGTATCATCAAAACCGTCGATGGCGAATGTACCGGTGTCCTCGCCGAAAATGCGCGCGGAAATGGTGGGTTTGGCTACGACCCCATCTTTGTCCCGGACGGTTTCGATCAAACCTTTGGTGAGTTGTCGGATGCCGTAAAGGGTCAAATCAGCCATCGTTCGCTAGCATTTTTTAAGATAATGCCGTATTTACGCGATTTTTACTCGGTTTGACTTGACCTCACCTTTTTTACACCTTAGAATTCGACACTTGGAATCGTTTACGATGTTGAAATAACGGGGCGTAGCACAGCCTGGTAGTGCGCTCGCTTTGGGAGCGAGAGGCCGCAAGTTCGAATCCTGCCGCCCCGACCATTC
>JANLTF010000514.1:0-3638 GCA_031362825.1 Acidobacteriota bacterium
AAGGCGACATCGTCAGCGGCAGCAGCGTAAAGATCTCGGCCGAGAATGGCGAGATGAAATTCACCCCGACCGAAGGCACTGCGAAGGCCGGCGCGTAATGCGGGCGTAGAATGTTATTATTTATTAGCGGGACATGCCCTGCATTAAGATGTTTAAGAAAAAGAAAATGAACGAGCAAGAGACAGAGTTCGACGAAACCGACGGAGCGATTCCGTTCACCGACAAACGTCGATTTAACACGGACGGCGAACGCATCGCCGATGACGAACTGCCGCAGGTGCCTGCAAAATCAGCTGCCGAGATCGCTCTCGAAGCAGCTTTGAAGATCGAGACCGAACGGCGCGAAGCGGCTGAGACCAAGCTTGGCAGCGTGCAGGTCAAATTTGAGGAAGCCAAGGCGAATCTCGAAAAAGAGACCGCCGAGATGCGAACGCGTTTGATGAAAACGCTCGAAGACCGCGGCAAACAGGCGCAGTTCAACTTTCTGACGACGTTGCTTCCGGTTCTCGACAATCTTAATTTGGCTGTCGCGGCAAGCGAGACCGATCCGTCGGTTGAACATCTTCGCAGTGGAGTTATCGGCACGGCACGCAGCTTCGAACGGGCCCTGATCGATGTCGGCGTTGAACCGATAGAGTCCGTCGGCCTCACGTTCGATCCAGAACAGCACGAAGCGGTCGATATGGTCGCGACCGATGCGGAAAACGACGGTAAGATCACTGCGGAATACGCTCGTGGTTATCGGTTTGGCGTTAAGTTGCTACGTCCCGCGCGCGTTCAGGTTGGGAAAGGAATGGCGGAGTCGGCGGCGTAATAAGAGAGGTGTCCTTATGATCCAAGAGATGTTGCGTGCTGAGGAACTCGGCGTAAAACTTGAGATCGCCGGTGATCTGGCGATCTGGGAAGCGTCTCCGGTCTATAAGCACCAGAAAGCGGTTGATCGTATTCGCGAATCTTTTGTTCGGCCATCGGGAACGGATTGCGAATGCCTAGATGTTGCTGACGTTTACATATCGTTTCGGGACGGCTCGTTGATGCGTCCCGATATTTCGCTGTTTTGTACGGAACCAGTCGAAGAGGAAGAGGCAATTACTCAGGTTCCCGAGGCCGTGATCGAAGTGATCAGCAAGCGGTACGAGGCCAAAGATCTTGAGATATCGCCGCCCATATACCTCGCGAACGGTGTAAAGGATGTCGTAGTTTTCAATCCATATACGATGGAAGTAACGCATTTTCGTGAGGGCGAAACCTTGCATCTGACTTCGCCGACCGAGATCGAATTTGGCTGCGGTTGCAGGTGTCGGGTATAGATGCCGAAACTAGTGGCCTGAAAACGCCTCCTTCACAATTTCTTTTGGGAGCAGGCATCAAAGTGTTATGATGATACACAGGCAATTCCCCTCCGTTTGGCCGCATCGAATATTTTAGTTTTACCAATATTTATATGGCAGATATAGACGCATACAAGGATAAATTCAGCGAAAGCGGCAGACGCGTTTTGGAGACCGCTTTGGGCGAATCCAAGAAGCGTGAGCAGAATTACGTGTCGATCGAACACATTTTACACGCGGTCGCGTTTGAGGAAGACGATCTTTTCACGTCAACAATGCGCGATCTCGCGGTTGACCCAAGATCGGTCAAAATGCTGATCGAAAAGCGGATGGAAGCCGGACGCCAGCACTCGGGCAGCGGATTTCGCATCGCGCCAGAAACGACTGAGCTCTTCAAACGAGCTATGGATCGTGCGCGTTCGCAAGGGCGGCGTGTGATCGATGGCAGCGATATTTTTTACGTTCTGTCGAACGACGAACGCAGTGTTCTAAACGACGTGTTGCAAAATCTGGGAGTGCCGTCCGATGAGGTTGCAACCTCAGCGCGCACGCGAATTCGCAAGCGTGAGAAAGAAGAGGAGCGAACGCGTCAGAAATATGAACTGCCTTCGTTCCTTCGTCATTTCGGCGTTTCGATGAACAAACTTGCCCGTCAGGACAAGATCCCGCCGACCATCGGCCGCGAGAGCGAGATCCTGCAAATGATTGAGATCCTATCGCACCGAGAGCGTTCAAATTCGCCGATGTTGGTCGGTGAACCGGGCGTTGGTAAAACGGCGGTCGTCGAAGGCCTTGCGCGTCTGATCGAGCTTGAGCCGGAGAAGGTTCCGGCAAGGTTGCGCGACGCGCATATTGTGCAGCTTCAGATGGGCGGACTTGTTGCCGGGACGATGCTGCGGGGAATGTTCGAAGAGCGTATCAAAGGCATTATCGACGAGGTGAAAGAGAAAGACCACATAATTCTCTTCATCGACGAGGCACACACGATCATCGGTGCCGGTGCTGCGATGGGAACGACTTCGGACGCAGCCAATATGTTCAAATCGTCGCTTGCTCGCGGCGAACTGCGGATCATCGGTGCGACGACGATCACCGAATACAAAGAATATATTGCTGACGACGAGGCTCTCGCACGGCGCTTTCGTCTCGTAAACGTCGCAGAGCCGACAATGGACCAGACCAAAGAGATCCTGCTCGGCGTCCGTCCGCGTTTGGAGAAGAACTACTCGGTCACGATCTCGGACGAGGCCATCAATATGGCGATCGAGATGTCGCCGAAGTACATTCGCAATCTGCACCTGCCGGACAAAGCGATCGGCTGGCTCGACACCGCTTCGGTCAAGGTCGAGATCAACGAACCGCTCGAGATGATCGTCCGGCCCGAGCATATTATCGATGTCATTTCTCAGGAATCACGCATTCCGAAAGATATGATCTATCGCGACACGTCCGACCGGTTTTCCGCGATGGAAGCCGATCTGGGCAATCGCGTGATCGGACAAAAAGATGCGGTTCGTGCAGTCGCAGAAAGATTGCGTTTGAATAAGGGCCCGCTCAAGGATAATCATTATGCGCCCGACGGCGTACTGCTTTTCCTTGGCCCAACAGGCGTTGGAAAGACGGAGCTTGCCAAGGCAGTTGCCGAGTTTATGTTCGGCGACGAAGGCAAGATGATCCGCATCGACATGAGCGAATACGGCGACGGGACGATCGGCATCGAAAAACTGATCGGAATGCCTCGAGGCATCGTCGGCTCGGAACGCGGCGGTATTTTGACCGAACAGCTCCGTGACAATCCATATACGGTCCTGCTGCTCGACGAGGTCGAAAAGGCTTCGCCGTACCTGATGAATATCTTCCTTCAGGCATTTGACGAAGGCTGGATCACGGACGGCCGCGGAAAGAAGGTTTACCTTTCCGACGCGATCGTCATTATGACGTCGAATCTCGGCAGCGAGAATTTCAAACGCTACGAAAAACCGCTCGGGTTCGGCCAAAAATCTCTCGGCGACGTGACGCAGATCAAGGCCGAGGCCATGAAAGCCGCCGAAGCAAGGTTCACCCCGGAGTTTCGAAACCGTATCGACGAGATCATTGTCTTTTCGCCCCTCGTCCGCGACGAAGTCCGCGAGATCGCCCAACTGTATCTGGCCAAGCTCAAGAAAAACATGGAGCGTCAAGGTAAAATGGTCGAGGTCACCGAGGCAGCTCTCGATCTGCTCACCGAGAAAGGATTTTCGCCGGCATACGGTGCCAGATTCCTGAAACGCCACATCGACCAAAAGGTAAAACTGCCGATCGCCAACG
>JANLTF010000560.1:0-4757 GCA_031362825.1 Acidobacteriota bacterium
GATCGGCATTGCCGACGGGCAAATTCTGACCAATGCCCTCGACGAGATAAGGCGTTGCCTCGGGGATAAAACCGGATTCCTTGTAGGTCTTGAATATCGAACCGTAAGGGTCAGCCCCGATCACTATGATGTTCGGGTTCATCTCCTTGAGATAACGGCTCGTGCCGCTGATCGTCCCGCCGGTGCCGATGCTTGCGACAAAATGCGTGATCTTGCCCTCGGTGTCTTCCCAGATCTCGGGGCCGGTCGTGCGGTAGTGAGCGGCCGGATTTTCGGGGTGATTGTATTGGTCTGGATAGAATGAATTCGGCGTTTCCTCGGCAATGCGTTTTGCCGTGGCGACGTAGTGGTCGGGCGTTCCAGGCTTTGCCGCCGCGGGGCAAACGACGATGTCCGAGCCTAAACCTTTCAGATAACGCACCTTCTCGGTCGAGGCCTTTTCCGTCAACACAAAGATCGTTCTGTAACCGCGAACCGCCGCGACCAAAGCGAGCCCGATGCCCGTGTTGCCCGAGGTCGCCTCGATTATCGTGCCGCCTTTTTTCAAAACGCCCTCGCGTTCCGCCCAGTCGATCATCGAAACGCCGATGCGGTCCTTGACCGAATAACCGGGATTGAGGCTCTCCATCTTTGCAAAGACCTGGGCCTTTACCTTGTGCTCGCGTGTAATGTTGTTGATCCGAACCAGCGGAGTATTGCCGATCAGGTGAATAATATCATTGTAGAATTTCATTTAAAAAGCGCTCGCTAGAACTCGCATGAATACTTGTACAGACAAATATTTCTACAACAGAGTTTATTCGCAAACCGGTTTTGTGGCAAGAATCGAGGTTAACTAAGCGGCGTGTGCCCGCAGAATTTAACCACGAATAAACACCAAGAAACACGAATAGGAATTTTCTTATTCGTGTCCTATTCGTGCCTATTCGTGATGTTATGAAGTTGATTCCACCGACGTTGAGTTTTGGTAAACTCAGTTTTGACAAAAAAACAAACCCGATGGAATCAACGATGACATTATACATCGGGGTAGACTATCACCCCTACCAGCAAACGATAGCGTATTGTGAGTCGGAGACAGGTGAGATCAGATACCGTCAGTTTTTGCACTCGGACAAGCAGGCACTAAAGCGGTTTTATGGAGGATGTGAAAAGGGGACGGTGATCGGGGTCGAGGCGACGGGCTCGCTCCAATGGTTTGAAAGGATGCTCGCAGAGAACGGACATGAACTTAATATCGGCGATCCGCGATTGATCAGACGCAAAGCGTTATCACGCCACAAGAATGATTTTCGGGATGCCGAGACGATACTTGATCTGCTGATGAACAATTTGTTTCCAAAAGTTGAGCCGAGAAGCGAACACGCTTCGCTCTTTTTGCAGATGTTGAACTATCGGCACTCGCTGGTTTGTCAAAGAACCTCGATAGCCAATCAGCTTCAGGCATTTGCGAGGCGGAAAGGTTTGGCAAAGTTCCGCATCAAGGCAAAGGCAGCAAAGGAACGACTCGATGCTGTAAGCGAAAACGGGGCCGAGAGCCTGATGGTCGAATCCCGGTTCTCACTCTTTACGGAACTTACTGAAAAGATCGGCGAGATCGAAGCCGAGCTTGAAAAAGAGGCAAGAAAGGATGCGAGAGCAAAACTTCTCTTGACTCATTCGGGTGTCGGAGTATTGACGGCACTGGCGCTTGTTCCACGCTCGGGGATGTCAGACGGTTCAGACACAAAGAACAGGTCGTTGCATTTGTCGGGCTTGATCCTCTGGAGAAAAGCTCCGGTGAACGCAAAAGAATAGGCAATATCAGCAAACACGGGTCGCGGCTCGTTCGATTCCTGTTAGTCCAGGCAGCTCAGGTGACTCGGGACAAGCGTTTGAAACAGTTCTATTCCCGCGCTTAGTCGTCGGCGTGGCAAGCCAAAGGCAAAAGTTGCTGCGGCCCGAAAGCTCCTCATAAATTGTTATGTCATCCTCAGGGACAACATAACTTATCAGGAGTTTTGCCGGCGAGGCGAAGTTGGTTTGTGCGTTTAGCCACAAGAGTTGCAGAGGTGATCTTTTTACTCTTGCAGTCTCTGTTTCGTGATGGCACAACCAACCATCCCGATATAGACATCGGGATGAGCGAAACAAATTTCATGTAGCAAGCCCTCAGGCTTTGCACGAATAGATGATGGAGTCGCCTTAACACACGCGATCCTCGAACTTGAAACTAAAACTAACTCAATATAAGGAGCCGGGTTTGTTTCTTTGTCACCAACTTATTTCACTCAACCAAAACGCCTTCCGCGTCACACTACCCGTCCGTCTTGACTTCGACGCGAACTTCATAGATGGCTAAAATAATCCGAACCAGCCAAAGAAGCCCAATATCTCACCAACTCCAAACGATGCAAGATTAGCGATCACAATTGCCGCAAACGAACGTGTCCAATCACCTTTTTCGAGAATATCTCTTCCGCGAAAGGCGAGCCAGAACAAAATGCACTCGGCGACAGGCGCAAAGATCTCTGCGACCAACAAGTACAATGCACGCGATTGACCGAAAAAGATCGCCGGCAGTACGAGGACGACGATCGGATACGTACACGCCGTCAGCCACACCCCGCAGGCGAGTTTTTGCCTTGTTGTCAGCTTTTGCGAGAGTCCAAAGAATAATATCGGCGTTTCGATCAGGATCGTGACAAGATAGCCAAGCGGCAGAAACCGCCACAGGTCGCCGAGCGGCAAGTCTTGGGTTTGGGTCTTAACAGGTTCGATCGCGTCGAATAAAAACATATTTGTCAGAACCACCTGCGGTAGTTGGTGGTTGAAGATCAAAACTGAATCACCTAACAACCTCCGCGAACCTCCGCGTTCAACCACGCGCTACCGCAGGTGGTTCTGATTAGAGCATCTTAATAAGAAACGGAAACTCGGCCATCACGTGTGCAATTGCGAACGCAAAATACACATCGCGCGTCGTTGTGTAATCAATGGCGAAACCAAACCACAACCCGATCACGAGCAAAACACTAACGGCAAAAACGGTCAACACGATCTTTGGAAATCCGCGTTTGTTCGACAGCAGCGGGATCTCGCTCAGCCGCCACGGTATCGCTCGTCGATCGACCAGCGGAATTAGCAGGATCCAGACGAAATAATGTATCGACTCAAGAAATACATGCGTCGCGACCAGAACGTGGCTAGAAATTCCCGGTAATATCTCGCTGCCAGCGTGTTGCGATATTCGCCAAAAGAGGTTTGTTTCCTCTGATAGATTCGGCCGCGACGAAAATGCGAACCAGATCGCGATGAGAAAGAACGGGATCGACGCGAGACAAAGATGATACGCCCGCAGCCATTCAGGTTTCGTCCGTCTGATCTGCCTTTCGAGGAACCACATCGCGATGAACGGATGTATGTAAACGAGAGCGAGGCTCCAGTATTGCGGCACTATCCACGCTAGGGCGGCGAGCAGAAACGCAGCCGGAAAAGCCAATGCCCAATCGCTTTTCGGCCGCTGTTTGCCGCGAAGATAGAAGAGCAGACCGACCCACAGAATAAAAGCTGTGTTCCAAGTCGCCGCGAATATCGCCCATCCCGCTTCGCTCCAGAGCCAGTTCCCGCTGGAGAAATAAAGCGTCAAATACGCGGCGGCAAGCACGATCACGCCGCCAATACCGACGCTGTAAAACAACCGCGACTTGCCCCAACGCAGCGGCATGCGAGCGGCGAAGTAACGAAACTCCATCACGTTATGGACGCCCGCAAACACAAAGATCGTCGCTATCGAAGCCGCCAATGGAAAACTGCCGATCAATGCCGCCGCGACCGCACACGCCGCGACGAACGCCCCGAAAAACACCTGGGCGCTCGTCGATGCGATTCGATCTGTGCGTACCTCTTGCAAAACTACTCGTTATTTGCCGGTGTGATCTTTATGATCTTTTCTGTGTTCGTCGAGCCTGAATCCGGCTGCGGATCAGGGATGATAAGCTCAATATCTTCGCCATCGGTCTTCTCGATGCGGATGTTTCGCTCCCGAGCATAAGATCCGCCCAGCATGGCTCTTCGATTGAAGATCTTGTTTGTAATACCGGAAACAGGCGGCGGGCCGACGTTCGCGTAAACATAGGTTGCAGTCACCGCGACTCCCGAGATCACAGCCATAACGACCAAATTTTTAACGCTCTTCGTCGAGGCCTTTCCCGAGCGAATAAACCAGAATCCGCCAAACACCAATGCAAGACTCAGAAACGCGCCACTAACGATGGTCTGCGTTTTGGTCAGCGTGTTTCCGCTTTCGCTTGTAACAGCGGCCGTGTCATCCGAGCCGTCGTCCATATTCTCAAGCTCGGCACGAAGGTACTTGAGCGTTGTTTTTGGGATCCGCAGCACCGGCTGGTTTGCATTCCGATCGAGCGTGATCGACATATCTGCGGTAGCGTTATAGAGAACTTTAGGCGTGCGAGCCGGTTTTGGGTCAGGACGTGCGATGTCCGAAAAAACGACGATAGAACAGAACATCATTACCAATGTCAGAGCGATTATTCGTTTCATTTTATCTCCTTAATTCGATGGGCGAACAGTAATTATTCGTCTTCTTTATTGCCTTCTTTATCACTGGGCCATTTCTTCGGCGCCGGAACTTTTAGTTCGATCACTTGGGCGTCGGAAACTGTCAGGTTTACCTTGCCCATCGCTGAGTTCCAATAGCCAAATGCCTTTTTGTCGAACAACGTGCTGGAAATACTTCTCAACTCGGGCGGCGGACC
>JANLTF010000567.1:0-1754 GCA_031362825.1 Acidobacteriota bacterium
TGCATTCGGGGGCCTCGTGTTATTAGGCATCGGCTTCCTGGTCCCTTCCGAGGTCAAAGCTGCCGGCGGCGATACGCTGAGTCATTTGACGGTGTTTATTCTCGCCTGCTTCGTTGGCTTTCAGGTCGTCTGGAGCGTTAAACCGGCACTCCACACCCCGCTCATGAGCGTCACCAACGCCATCAGCGGCATCATCCTCGTCGGCGGCATGCTCCAACTGGTCGGCACAGACCTAAATGTAACCACCATCCTCGGCGCCATCGCAGTATTTGTTGCCGCGATCAATATTTCGGGCGGATTTTTGGTCACAAATCGGATGTTGGCGATGTTTAGGAAATGAATAGACTATTTTTTATTGCAGTTGCGATCGTAGTTTTAACCGCCGGTGCGTTTGCTCAAAAGCAGCCCGGCAAGGCGGTGTGCTCAAAGGTCAAAGACATCAAACAACTGCCGCACGACCCAAAAGAACTTGGAATCGACAAGGCGTATGATGAGATCTTGGCCTCTGGAAAAAGCTCAGTTCCCTGTCTTATCGACCTGATCACCAACACCGAGATCACTCATGACCCAAGGTGTCCTACGATAAGCGGAGAGACGAAGATCGGTGACGTTTCTTTCTTCGTCCTTGCTGACATTCTTGAATTTCAGTTCACGCAGTTCTTTCCAGATGAAGTGAAGGTTGATTTCAAAACGAACGGCGTTTATGCATATCACGACTGGATCGAAAAGCCGGGTGCACGATTGGAACTGCAATCGAAGATTCGCAGTTGGTATGCGGAACAGAGCAAGGAAAAGTGACGCGGAGCTTTTAGATGCGTGGGGACTACACGAAGTACATTACCGTCGAACCAAACAAACGTCGCGGAAAACCATGTATTCGCGGACTGAGAATTACCGTCGCCGAAGTTCTGGACTACATGGCCTCGGAAATGACCAACGAGGAAATTCTCGAAGATTTTCCTGATTTAACTTTGAATGATTTGAAAGCGTGTCTTGCTTTCGCTGCGGATCGTGAACGCAGATTGATGACCGTACCGGTTGTACGAAACTAAATGCAACAAAGCCTAATCACTATCGCCTACATCGCCGCGAGTGCGTTGTTTATTTTGAGCCTTGGCGGGTTGTCGCAGCAGACGACCGCGAGGCGTGGGAATCTGTATGGCATTCTGGGGATGCTGATCGCATTGGTCGCGACGGCGGCCGGGATGCAGGTCGGCGGGCTGCCTGTGTTGGCGGCGGCGTTGGTGCCGGGTTTGGTGATCGGTGCAATCTTGGCGGCGCGTGTGCAGATGACATCGATGCCCGAGCTGGTGGCAATGCTGCACAGCTTCGTTGGCTTGGCGGCGGTTTTGGTTGGTTTTGCTACGTACCTCGGGCCGCATAAGCAGATGTCTTCGGGCGAGAATACGCTGCATCTGATCGAAATTTTTATTGGCGTTTGTATCGGTTCGATAACGTTTACAGGCTCGGTCATTGCGTTTCTCAAGCTTCGCGGCACGATCGGCGGCAAGCCGTTCATGATTCCCGGACGGCATGTGATCAATTTAATCCTGCTGCTCGGAACGATCGGGCTGGCTGCGGCGTTCTTGATGTCACCTGATTCGGCGACCGGGCAATGGCCGCTGATCATCGCGACTTTGCTGACCGGCATTCTCGGCGTTCACTTCATCATGGCGATCGGCGGAGCGGATATGCCGGTGGTCGTGTCGATGCTTAACAGCTATTCCGGCTGGGCGGCGGCGGCGGCGGGCTTT
>JANLTF010000569.1:0-2712 GCA_031362825.1 Acidobacteriota bacterium
ATGACCGGCGGTGCCGGGTTTATCGGGTCGGCGTTTGTTCGGCAAGTGTTGGAACGTGAGCCGGATGTGTTGATCGTTGATTACGACGCGCTGACATACGCAGGCAATTTGGAAAACCTTGCCGGGATCAGCGGCGAGCGGCATACGTTTATCAAGGGCGACATTTGCGACCGTGAGGCGGTTTTGGCGGCGATGCCGGAGGGTTGCGATGCGGTGTTTAACTTCGCCGCGGAGTCGCACGTTGACCGGAGCATACATTCGGCGGACGAGTTTTTGCGGACGAATATCATTGGGACGCAGGTGCTGCTTGATGCCGCACGTGAACGAGGTGTGCGGCGGTTTGTACAGGTTTCGACTGACGAAGTGATGGGCAGCCTCGCGGACGAGAGCGACGATTATTTTACCGAAAACTCGCCGCTGCAGCCGAATTCGCCGTACGCCGCTTCAAAGGCGGCGGCCGAATTTGTGGTCCGTGCGGCTCAAGAAACGCACGGCGTTGATGCCGTGATCACACGCTGCGGCAACAATTATGGCCCGAGGCAGTTCCCCGAGAAGTTAATTCCGCTAATGATCGCAAACGCTATGAACGATTTGCCGCTGCCTGTATATGGCGACGGCAAGAATGTGCGAGACTGGATATTTGTTGACGACCACTGCGCGGCGATCTGGCTCGCATACACCAAGGGCAGATCCGGCGAAGCCTATAATATCGGCGCCGGCAACGAGCAATATAATATCGACGTCGTCAAGGCGATCCTCGACGCCGTCGGCAAACCGCACGATCTGATCACATACGTCACTGACCGTCTCGGGCACGACCGGCGTTACGCCATCGACCCGACAAAGGCCGAGACGGAACTCGGATGGAAACCCGCGACAACGTGGCAGGACGGCCTTGCTGCAACCATCGACTGGTACCGCGAAAACCGCACTTGGGTCGAGAATATCCGCAGCGGTGAGTACCGGGAATATTACAAAACGATGTACGGCTCGAGATAGTCCACTCCGAATATGAAGGTTCTAATTACAGGTGCGAACGGAATGGTCGCGCGTGCCGCAGCGGCATATTGCCGTTCTATCGGCGACGATGTTACAGCATTGACGCGAGCAGAACTGGACATTTCGGATCGCGCGGAAGTTGATATCGTTTTTGAAAAAACAAAGCCGGAGATCGTTCTAAATTGTGCGGCATACACTGACGTTGACGGAGCTGAGACGAATGAACGTCTCGCCTATCGGGCGAATGCCGACGGTGTTGAGAATCTGGCCCGTTCCTGCGGTGAGACGGACGCGATCTTTGTCACGATCTCGACCGACTATGTGTTCGACGGCGCGAAAGACGGCCCGTACTCAGTGTCCGACGCGCCAAATCCGCAAGGTGACTACGCGAAGTCAAAACTCGAAGGTGAATTGCGCGCCGCCACAGCAAATCCGCGATCGATCATAGTTCGTTCCGGATGGATTTACGGCCATAGCGGAACAAATTTTTTGAGCGTGATGCATAAGCTGCTCGGCGAAGGTAAACCGATCAAGGCGATCAGCGACAGTTATGGAACGCCCACCTTTGCTAACGATCTGGCGCAACGCCTTCGGGAGATGGCGTCAGCGGACCGCTTGGGTTTGTTTCACATAACCAACGCCGGAAACGGTACGAGCTATCTGGGATTCGCCCAGCAAGTCTGTGAGATCGGTGGATTTAACAGGGAACAATTGATTGCGGTTCTGAATGACGATCTCAAACGACCTGCTCCGCGGCCTGTGAACTCCCGGCTTGAGAACACAGAGATCCACGGTTTGCCGCCGATGCGGGAATGGGAAGAGGCTCTGAAAGATTTTATCGAGTTTAAAAGTTAAAAAGGGCAAAAGCTGGAATCTCCGCTTTTGCCTTTTTACCTGTATTAACGTTCTGCTATCCCTTCGTTTCGTGGACCGCTTTGACGACTTCTTCCATTTTCGGTGTCGAGTCGTCGGAGTTGCCCGAATGATAATAATCGTTGTAGCCCGTCCCGTAATAATCGTAGTCCATCGATCCTGCCTTGACGCCGTTAAGCACAACGCCGTAGATACGGGCACCGATATTGCTGAGGCGGAGCTTGAACTGCCGCATCAGGTGGATCGAACTCTTACCGGTCATAGCGACCAAGACCACACCATCTACAACGGTCGAGAGAATAGCCGCGTCAGTGAACGAAAGGGCCGGCGGCGAATCGATGATCACGTGCTTGAAACGGCCCCGCAGGAACTGAAGCATGTTCTTCATCTCGTTCGAACTTAGCAGCTCGGCCGGATTTGGCGGTATCGGGCCGCTCGTGATGATCTTGAGCCGCGGCAGCATCGGTGACGTTTTGATCAGATTATCGGTCGATTTTTCGCCCGAAAGATAGTTTGTCAGCCCGTGCGTATTTGAAAGTCCAAAATGGTTGTGCAGACGCGGCCGCCTAAGATCGCAATCAATAATGATCACATCCGCATCGCCTTTTGCCAGCGTGATTGCCATATTCATCGCCGTTGTGGTTTTTCCCTCAGACGGCTGAGATGACGTAACCAGTATCGTTTGCGGCGGTTTGCCCGCCGACGAGAACAGTAGTGACGTGCGCAAATGCCGATAGGCCTCGGCGATCGGGGAGTTTCGCTCTTCGATAGCGATCAACGCTGATGGAGACAGATTGTCGCCACCATTTCCATTCTTCGGAATCAGACCCAACGCCTTTT
>JANLTF010000587.1:0-7315 GCA_031362825.1 Acidobacteriota bacterium
TGGACGGTTTCGGTTTTGCCTTTGAGGTTGGCCATGGTGACGGGGATGTCGCCGCCGAATTCCCAGATTATTTGGCGGCAGACGCCGCATGGTGGCGTTAGGTCCTCGGTATCGGCGACGACGGCGATGTGTTTGATCTTGCGTTTCCCTTGCGAGATCGCTTTCCAGATGGCGACGCGTTCGGCGCAGACGGTGAGGCCGTAGCTGGCCGATTCGACGTTGCAACCGTCGATGACCTCGCCATCTTCCATCTCGATCGCCGAGCCGACCTTGAACGACGAGAATGGCGCGTAGGCGTTTTCACGCACGGCGGTCGCGGCTTCGATTAGTTCTTTCTTTTCCATTTCTCAAACTAAAACCAAATTCAAACAGGATATTAGATTTCTCTTATCTGTTTTATCTGTTTTATCCGTGTGAATCTGTGGCCAATTCCTTGCTTAATTTTCTCTGCACGAGTCCGCACAGCACTTCGACAGTCACGCCGGTCTGTGCGCCTTCGGGGATGATGATGTCAGCGTGCCGTTTCGACGGCTCGACAAATTCGTAGTGCATCGGGCGGATAGTGCGTTCGTACTGCTCTAAAGTACGTTCGAACGTTCGTCCGCGTTCCGTAATGTCACGTCTCAGACGCCTCATCAAACGTATGTCGTCCGGCGTATCGACAAAAACTCGCACGTCGAGCAAATCCAAAACACGCGGTTCGGCAAAGATCAAAATGCCTTCGACGATCACAACAGGACGCGGTTCGATGATCTCGATCTTTTCGCTGCGCGTGTGCGTCGCAAAATCGTACAACGGCATCTCGATCGACAGCCCTTGCTTGAGCCGCAAGATATGATTGACCAGCATATCGCTGTCGAGCGAATCGGGATGGTCAAAATTTGCCTGATGACGTTCGTCGAGCGGCATGTCCGAGAGGTTGCGGTAATACGAATCCTGCTCGACCAGCACCACATTCTGTGCGCTGACCGACTCAACGATCGACCGAGCGATCGTCGTCTTTCCGGAACCAGTTCCACCGCAAATTCCTATGATCATAACTGTATTTTACCGCAGAGACGCCGAGACGCAGAGAGACAAAGAGAAATTGTTTTTCTCAGCGTCTCCGCGGTTTAACCGATCTTTGAAACGATCCTGCGAAGAAGGTCCTTGAAAACCTCCGCGACTCTGGCACCGGTTTCCATTACTTCTTCGTGGTTGATCGGCTCGTCGCTCATGCCGGCGGCGAGGTTTGTGATGCACGAGATGCCAAGGACGCGTGTGCCCTGGTGGCGTGCAGCGATGGCTTCGGGAACGGTTGACATGCCAACCGCGTCGGCACCGTATTCGCGGAGCATACGAATTTCGGCGGGCGTCTCATACGTCGGTCCCGACAGGCCGCAATAGATGCCGCGGTGCATAAAATCGATCTTCTCTTTGTCGAGGCCGTTCTCAAACCGCTCGTGCGAGATCGCCTTGGCTTCGCCGCTCGCGATGTCCTGAAATTCACGGTCGTAAACATCGCTCATATCCGGAAAACGCGGCCCGAATCGGCTATCGTTCGGCCCCCGCAGCGGATTGACGCCCATGCAGTTGAGGTGGTCGGTAATGAGCATCAGGCTGCCCGGGATCATGTCGGAATTGAGGCTGCCGGCGGCATTCGTCAGAATGAGGTTCTTAATACCAAGCAGGCCAAATGTCCGAACAGGCATCATCACCTGTTCCATATCGTAGCCTTCGTAGTAATGAAAACGCCCTTGCTGAACCGCAATGGCCCGTCCGCCGATCTCGCCCAAAACAAGCTGCCCGGCGTGCCCCTCCACCGTCGAGCGCGCAAATTCTGGTATCTGCTCATACGGAATCTTCACCGCGTTCTCGAGTTCGTCCGCAAACGCCCCAAGCCCGCTGCCGAGCACGATCGCCGTCGCGATATCACCGGAATTTTTTGATCTGATAAACGCAGCCGCTTCAGCGGCTTTTTCGTATGACATAAGGTCTCATTAGAGTACTTAAATATGCGGTGTTTAGGCAACTTCGATGTGTAATTCGTTTCCATGAAATGTTGACATCTGATACTACATACAGTATCATCCAAAATGATGAGTGATCCGGATCCAATTCATGACATCGGAAATCTTATAAGTGAATTAGCCGGAAAAGAGAAGAACATCAGATTCTCACGGCTCCTGAAAATTTGCGAGGAGGTCTTCGGGGGCTCACGTATCAGCGGCGGACACCATATCTTCAAGACACCCTGGCCCGGTGATCCAAGGATCAATCTTCAAAAGGATGGAAATATGGCGAAGCCGTATCAGGTGAAACAGGTTATTGAGTCTCTCAAGAAGCTCAGATCCATCGCAAAATAGCTATGAAAAAGCAGGTAGAACAATATTTGTATAGCGTCGGTTGGTCAGATGAGGACGAAGCGTTTGTCGCCAGAGTTGCTGAATTTCCGTCCTTGGCCGCCCACGGCGACACGCAAGAAGAAGCCTTGGAGGAGATCAAAGGCGTTGTTAAGTTTGTAATTTCCGATTTGAAAAAAGGTAAAGAGGAGATTCCGGAGCCATTCGGAAAACGTTCCTTCAGTGGGCGTTTAGTTCTGCGTATGCCCGAATATTTGCACCGGCGGCTCGCTGTCGAGGCAACCAAACAGGGCGTGTCGCTTAATCAACTTCTAAATCTTAAGCTCGAAGCAAGCCGCTAAACTCAGTTCTCTTTCCGGTACGGTATCCCCAGCGCCTTTGGCGCCCGTGACAGCCCAATAAATCCGGCAAGAACAATAATTGTCAGAACGTACGGGATCATCTGTACGAACTGGACGGGGATGTCCTCGCCGTTGATCTTCGCCCACGAGGCACCCTGCATCTGTATTGCCAAGGCCTCAGTAAAGCCAAAGAAGAGGCAGGCGAGAAGGACAGGGATCGGTTTCCATTTGGCGAGGATTAATGCCGCGAGGGCGATGTAGCCGCGGCCCGCTGTCATGCCGCGTGTGAATAGCGAGGATTGGCCGATCGAGAGGTAGGCTCCGCCCGCCGCCGCCAAAACACCCGAAATAACGACTGCGACATAACGGAGACGAATAACATTTACTCCGGCCGCGTCCGCCGCTTCCGGATTCTCACCGGCGGCGCGAATTCGCAGTCCGAATGGTGTCTTGTAAAGTACGTACCAGCAGAGCGGAACTATCGCGAATGCCAGTATCGACGCGATTGAGAGACGGTTGTAAAAATCCGGTAGTAGAAATTCTTTCGCGATCTGCTGTGTCGAGCCCGCGGAATCATAGAGCCTGCTGCTGATAACCGCCGGAAGCCCAAGCATGAGCATACTGATAGCAAAACCGGTAACAACCTGATCGGCCTGAAATCTGATCACCGCGACGGCAAAAATGAATGCAACCAGCGCTCCTACAATGAGGGCGCTGAGAAATCCGAGGTAGGGATTTTGCAACTCGTAGGTCGCAACTGCCGCTGTAAATGCTCCGGCGAGCATCAGGCCTTCGAGAGCGATGTTGATCACGCCCGAGCGCTCCGAAAACATACCGCCGAGGGCAGCAAAGATCAGCGGTGTCGCGGAGCGGATCATCGAGAAAAACAGGATCATCAAGACGACCAGGAATGATGTTGTAGATTCGCCCATTCTATTTCCTCGTATACCTTTGGAGAGAAGCCACAAAGATGATAATGATCGCCTGCAAAACTTCGACCAGATCTTTTGAAACGTACTTTGTTTCGATATCGACAAAGATCTCGCCGCGTTTCAGAACGGCGAAAAAGATCGCTGCGAAGAAGATGCCGAGCGGATGATTGCGGCCCAAGAGAGCGACGGCGATACCTAAGAATCCCCAACCGTCGGAGAATCCGTCGTAATATCGATATCGATAGCCGAGGACCTCGCCGATCGCGACCATCCCCGCGAGGCCGCCTGAGATCGTCATCGCAATGATGATCTGCTTTTTCGGCGAAATGCCACCGTATTCCGCCGCCGAAGGATTTTCACCGACCGCTCGCAGCTCGTAGCCCCATTTTGTCTTCCACAGGAAAACGTAAACCAGCACGCACATCAATATCGCCAGCAAAAACGCGACGCTCAGCGGCACAAAATCAGGCATTCCCGGAATGTATTGGCTAATTCGCGGGATGTGTGCCTGCGTGCCGATCTCAGCCGTTTGCAGGATCGGGTCGCCGGGGATCTTAAAATAATATTGCGTAAAATAGCTGACGAGCGATATGCCGATGAAGTTCAGCATGATCGTATTGATCACTTCGTGCGAACCGAATTTTGCTTTCAGTATTCCCGGGATTGCTCCCCAGATGCCGCCGGCGACAACAGCCGTGACGACGCACAGCAAGACAAGCAAAACTGCGGGCAGGCTGTACCACGACCAGTTTTCTTCCTTCCCGAAGATATTGACCATCGCACCGCCGAACTTGATCCCGACCCACGCGGTCGCAAACGCGGCTACATACAATTGGCCCTCGGCACCGATATTCAACAAACCGCAGCGGAATGCGACTGCAACCGCCAGACCCGTAAAGATCAGCGGCGTCGCAATAAACAAGGTGTAGCCGAGGTCGTTGAGCGAGCCAAAGGAATTACCGATGAGTTGATAAAACGTCTGGAACGGATTATCGCCGATCAGCAAAACAATGATGCCGCCCACGACAAATGCCGCCAGAACGGCGATCAGCGGCCAAAGGACTTCACGGAGAATTTTCATTTAACTTGTCGGTAACGTGCGTCAACAAATATAACCGACAAACGCCAAATGTGTCACCTGAAATAGCGAAAAAGAGTATATTTTTGTTATGAAGGCGCTGGGATGAAGAACTTGACAATGAAACACTCAAGTTTTATTATTCGTATAGACTAAGCACGAGGTGTTTTAGACAATGAGATTTGATAAATTTACAATTCGCGGCCAGGAAGCCGTGCAGGAAGCGATCGGCATTGCCGAAAAAGGCCAGAACCAGCAAGTCGAGCCCGAACATCTTCTCGCAGCGATGCTTGAGCAGAAAGAAGGTGTCGTTAAGCCGATCTTCGGTAAGATCGGCGCAAATACGGCGGCAATTGCATCTGACCTCGCGGCGGCGATCGAGAAGTTTCCAAAGGTCACGGGCGGACAGCAGTACTTTAGCTCGCGAACGAACACGATCTTTCAGGACGCACAAAAAGTAGCGGAAAAGATGGAGGACGAATACCAGTCCACCGAGCATCTGCTGCTTTCGATCGCGGCGGAGAAAGAAGGCGACGCGGGCCGTATTTTGCGTTCCAACGGTGTCACTCGAGACGATCTTGAGAAGGTTATAACCGACATGCGCGGCGGGTCGAAGATCACGGATCAGAACGCCGAAGAGAATTTTCAGGCTCTCGATAAATACGCTCAAGACCTGACCGAACTAGCCCGCAAAGGTAAGCTCGATCCTGTCATCGGCCGTGATGATGAGATACGGCGTGCGATACAGATATTGTCGCGGAGAACAAAGAACAATCCTGTGCTGATCGGCGAACCGGGCGTTGGCAAGACGGCAATTGTCGAAGGTTTGGCTCAGCGGATCGTTTCGGGCGACGTTCCCGAAACACTGAAAAACAAGAAACTCGTCTCGCTCGACCTAGGTGCAATGCTCGCCGGTGCGAAATATCGTGGCGAATTTGAAGACCGTTTGAAAGCTGTCCTTAAAGAGATCGAAAAGGCCGAGGGGCAGATCATCCTGTTCATCGACGAACTGCATACGCTCGTCGGAGCCGGAGCGAGCGAAGGTGCGATCGACGCTTCGAACATGCTCAAGCCGGCGTTGGCTCGCGGCACGCTGCGGAGCGTCGGTGCGACGACACTTGCCGAATATCAGAAATACATCGAAAAGGACAAGGCTCTCGAACGTCGTTTCCAGCAGGTCTATGTCGGCGAACCGAATGTCGAGGACACGATCGCGATCTTGCGTGGACTGAAAGAGCGATATGAGGTTCATCACGGCGTTCGAATTAAGGACGCGGCAATTGTTGCGGCCGCGACGCTGTCGAATCGCTACATCACCGACCGTTTTCTTCCCGACAAAGCTATCGATCTAATCGACGAAGCGGCCTCGCGAATTCGCATCGAGATCGATTCGCTGCCGCAGGAGATCGATGTTTTGGAACGCGAGATCTTGCAGCTTGAGATCGAACGACAGGCTTTGACACGGGAAACGGACGAAAAATCGAAGGCGCGTCTCGACGACATCGAACGCCGAATCGGCGATCTCAACGAAAAATCATCGGCCATGAAAGCCCAGTGGCAGTCGGAAAAAGATGAGATCGAAAAAATGCGTGACGCTAAGGGCAAGCTCGAACAGGCTCGTCTCGAACTCGAACAGGCCCGTCAGGCCGGCGATCTCGCGAAAGCCGCCGAGATCCAATACGGCAGCATCCCGGAACTCGAAAAGCTGCTCGAATCCGAACAGGCTCGCCTCGGCGAATTGCAGAAAGACGGCGTTTTTCTAAAAGAAGAAGTTGACGAAGAAGACGTTGCAGAGGTCGTCGCAAAATGGACTGGCATTCCGGTGACGAAGATGCTTCAAGGCGAAATGCAGAAGCTCGTCGAGATGGAATCGGGCCTTCGCAAACGCGTGATCGGCCAGGACGAAGCTCTCGAAGCGGTTTCAAATGCCGTTCGACGTGCGCGCGCAGGATTGCAAGATCCGAATCGTCCGGTCGGTTCGTTCATCTTTCTCGGCCCGACGGGCGTCGGCAAGACCGAAACTGCTCGTGCTCTCGCCGAGTTCTTGTTCGACGATGAAAAGGCGATGGTCCGGCTCGATATGTCGGAGTATATGGAGAAGCACGCCGTCGCACGTATGATCGGTGCTCCTCCGGGATACATTGGTTATGAGGAAGGCGGACAATTGACCGAAGCTGTCAGGCGCCGGCCTTATTCGGTCGTGCTGTTCGACGAGATCGAAAAGGCTCACCCTGATGTGTTTAATGTTCTGCTGCAAATTTTGGATGACGGCCGTCTGACGGATTCGAAGGGCCGCGTTGTTGATTTTAAGAATACGGTTTTGATCATGACGTCGAATCTCGGCTCTCGCGAGATACAGGCTGGTGTTGAAAATCCTCTTGCCGATCGTGACGTTAAAAAAGACGTTCTGGAAGTGCTTCGCAACCATTTCAAACCGGAGTTCTTAAATCGCATCGACGATATTGTTGTCTTTGCACAGTTAACGCGAGATGAGATCGCCAAGATCATCGATGTGCAGCTTGAAAAGCTTCGCAAGAACCTCGACGAACGCGGCATCACGATCGAACTCGACGACACGGCTAGGGAACTGATCATTCAGGAAGGCTACGATCCGGTTTACGG
>JANLTF010000599.1:0-4358 GCA_031362825.1 Acidobacteriota bacterium
CCACCGCATGCTCCGTGTCAGTAATCCACAAGCGACGCATTCGTTGAAGAAATCGATCGTTAAGGCCCTCGATGAGCTCTCCAAAAAAGACGGCAAAACCCTAGTCCGCGAACGCTACGATAAATTCAGAAAGATGGGCGAGTGGGTCTAGAGTCGGCGTCGGTCGCTGTGTCAGAACCGCCTGCGTTAGCGGGCGGCATTCTCGTTACTCATAGATCACGTTACTCGCAGCGGTTTATTGGTGCATCTTGGAGGCCGCCCGCTCACGCAGGCGGTTCTGACATGAAGCCACCCGTACACTTAGTCGAATATCGGCAAATCTCCGCCCTGGCCATTGATAACGTATTCACATGCGTGATAGATGTGATCTTGGTTCCAGAGTTTCCGTTTGCTTCCTTTGTCTACCCAAGGGCTGTGATCGAATGTCCACAAACCATCGCTACGAAGCCTTCTGGTTGAGTAGGCTTTTAAATCCAACAGAACCTTGTCCGAAGATGCGTGTGCAGACGTAACCGCATGAACATGATTCACTCCGACATGCTCGGCGTATAGCTTCCAGTCTCGAAACTCGCAAACTTCTCGTATGGCAGCCTCGACGGCGGAACGGGCGGCTGTATTCATTACGAACGGCTCAGATTTCAGCACACGTGCATTTTGCTGTTCGAGGATGATGTTTGAATCTGCCCTTGGCCCGCCGAAGTTGTTGTGTTGTTTATCAATCGCCCCGCGAACATCACCGTGGAGCCAGGTTCCATACGTCCTAAACGTGATCAGGTAGGCGATCGGGGCGTCGGTGTCGTTCCATGTTCCCATAGCTCGAGTTTATTCTAGCGTTTGTTGGATGCCGCCCGCTAACGCAGGCGGTTCTGACTCGCTGCGATCAGCGTTTTCTCGTGAACCACGCGATCGCGGTGCCGAGGGTTAGTAAGAAGAGGCCGCCGATGTAGAGGTACATCGGGACGACGAGATAGACGAAGCCTTCCATCGGATGCTGCTCGAGGGCGGCGGGGATATAGACGATCAACGTGAACGCCAGCATCAGCACCGCGATCAGGGCCGTGATCATCGGCAAGTGCGGCACCTTGAGAAATCTCTTGAACATCCTCCCGGATAAGTGAAAAATAACAAACGGCGACACCGCCCACGCCAAAAACGCGACCGTCCCGCCCTCGATATTCCAATCCGCACTGCGGAGCAATAAATAGCCGGTTAATACTGCGGCTATTGTTAATGCGAGAATTTCGACGATGGTTAGTTTAGATTCGGGCATTTAGGTTTCGGCGGAAGAGCGGGGGCAGAGCCGCGGGCAGAGCCGCCCTTCCTGACCTGTAATTGTTGGCGGCTTTTACACCGTGGTTAGACTAGAAAGGAATGTCATCGTCGGCGGCTGCGGGTGCTGAGACCGGGGCCGATGATCCGGCTGACGCCGAGCTTGCGGCCGGTGCGGTGCCGGTGAAGCCGCTGTCGTGGTCTTCGCGCGGGGCTCCGCCGCTGTATTCGCCGCCGCCCGCGTTGTCTGCACGTGAGCCGATGAACTGCATATCGGTTGCCGTGACGGCGAGAGTGAAGCGTTCTTTGCCGTCGCGGTCGGTCCATTCTTCGACGCCGAGACGGCCCTCGATGTAGACCTGTCTTCCCTTCGACAGATACTTCGCGGCGTTTTCCGCCTGATTGCGCCAAAGGGTGACCTTGAACCAGGTCGTTACGTCCTGAAATTCGCCGCTCTTGTCCTTTTTCCGTTCGTTTGTAGCGATCGTAAAACTGCAAACTGCATCGCCCTGCGGCGTGTAACGAAGTTCGGGGTCACGGCCCAGATTGCCGATTAGCGTAATTTTGTTGAATGACATAGTAGTTTCCTCTTGTTGTGGTTAATTTATGTAAACTAATTGTTTAGTTGAACCATCAATATAACACGACAGACGCGTGTGATAAAATCTGAAGATATTAACCGCGAAAAGCACTAAAAGACGCGAAAAGTTTCGACAATTTCTATCAGATCTCAACAAATGTTCCGCTACACGACTTCCCTACTTACGGCCGCAATACTGATCGGGACAAGTCTCTTTCCCGTTGGTCTTTTGGCGCAGCAAAAGGTAGACGACACGGTCGAATTTAGCCGTTGTTGGGCCGTGGCCGAGCCGGAAGCTCCTTTTTCGACGATTACTACGGACACGACGACCGCATACGTGGGGGCCGGCGGAGCGAAGGTTTCCGCTATATCGATAGCCACTGGCACGCGTCTGTGGTCGACGGAATTGGGCGGCGAGATCGCTTCGAATTTGTCGGCGGACGCTGCGGGATTATTTGTTGTCACCGATTCCGTTTCGACCGACGCGGCGAAACCAAAAGAATCTATTCTCCGCATTCTTAGCAAGGAAACCGGCATTACAAGCAAGAAGGTACCGCTCGCGGCGGCTGATTCATTTAAGATCGGCATTGACTCGGGGCTCGTGATCGTCATTGCTCAAACGGGCGAGGTTTACGCGTTTGACGCTGTCACGGCCGAGGCAAAATGGACGCGAAAACCGACGGGCGGCGTTACGGGCGATTCCTTTATCGGCGGCGGTTCGATCGTGATCGGTACGACCGATGGACAGATATTGCGAATGGCTTCGGCGACAGGCGAGATCAATTTGACCGTTAAATCTGCCGAAAAGCCGACGGCGGTCCGCAGTATGGCGAACGGAAATATCATTTATGGTGACGCACGCGGGAATATTGTCTCGGTCGATGCGGGCTGGAAATTCAGGGCCGGTGCTCAGGTCAGCGGCATTTACGAGGTCAACGGTTCCCTGCTGGTGACGTCGTTCGACAATTTTGTTTACTATTTCAACCCGAGCAACGGCGGCGTTATCTGGAAAAAACGGATGGGCGGACGAATCGCGGATATCTCGTTCGCATCGGCAAATCAACTGCTCATCTTCACATACGGCGGCGAAACTGGCGTGCTGGCGGAACTGAAGAAAGGCAAGACGGTCGGCCAGATCGCGTTGCCGCAGGAGACGGACAACGTGAGTATCCCAGACCTCGGCACGGGCCGCACAATTTTTGCTCTCAACGGCACCGCATACGCCTTCGCGACCACTCCCTGCCAAATTCAAAACGGCACCCGCTAGGCGGATGCCGTAAAAAAATATAAAACCATTTTGTTCGCTATCTCGTCTAATGCCCGGTTTGATGCCGATGCATTATCTCGTAGATCTCGTCTTTAATAAGGAGCTTTTTCTTTTTGAGCGTGACTTCTTCGAGCTGTTCGTCGTCGTTGGGGTAGGTAAGATGGGCCAATTCTACTAAACGTTTTTCATAATCCTGATGCTGGTGAACGAGATCGCGGAACATTGGGTCGGTCTTTATCAGTTCGTCTCTCACCGGATCAGCGGTTGACATGTCCATAACGTGTTTACCTCACTTTTCAAAAAAGGATCTCACCCGTTGCCGAGCTGTAACAGTTTGGTAACGGGCTTATTTTGATGTTAGCCAAAATGCGCGCAATTATCAAGCGAAAATTTATGCGCCTATAAGATTATTTTTCGGCCAAATTCAATCGCATTAGCAAGGCGTGTTCGGGCGGGTTTGTGTAGAAATGTTTGCGCGTGGTGACGGCGAAAAAGCCGTTGCGTTTGTAGAAGTTTATTGCGGTTTCGTTTGATTCGCGGACCTCAAGCCATACGCTTCGAACCATTGATTCTCGGCATTTGGCGAGAAATTCGTCGAGCAAACGCAGGCCGTTGCCTTGATTCTTGACCGTCTCGTCGACCGCAATGTTATAAATGTCGGCGTCTACGGCGTGTTCATCGTCAACGGCCAAAACAATTCGTCCGACAACAAAGCCGATCGTCTCGTTTTCGGCAGACTCAAGCCGGAGCATGATCGACCGTTCTTCTTTTAATTCGTCTAAATAGCTCTGGGCCGACCATGGGCTTAGATTCGCCGCCTCGCCGAGCGCGATCAACGCTCCGATGTGCGAGGCTTCGATGCTGCGGATCCGGTTTTCGCTCATAGGTGGGCGGGCTTGGCGATGAACAGCAGCTCGTTCGCCACTTGGACGCGAGTATCGTTTGCGGCGTCGATGAGGCAGGTGGCGAGGCCGAGCGGGAAGCTTTCGAGCGTAATTGTGTCGTTCTCATCTGCGATTTTTTCGAAACTTTCATCAGTCAAAGGTGTTGGTTCTGTCAACGCGCCTATTTCTGAGGCGTCCTTGCGGAACGTCTGTTTGCAGACCACGCCGCGGCCGACAGGGACTAGTGCTGTAATTCGTTCGCCATCCGGTTGACTCGAAGCCATGGCGGTAAGTATCGAATAATTTAGAAGGCTGACATCGAGAGCGTTTGCGACGCCCATGGCGGTTGCGAGCCCGA
>JANLTF010000025.1:0-18335 GCA_031362825.1 Acidobacteriota bacterium
GAGGCCTTCGTCGGTGTATTCGGGCTTGTCTATGCAGAGCATATAGTCGCCGGCGGTTTTGTGTGCTTCCCATTCGAGCTCGTAGAGCGTCGGGTTAAAGATGCCGATCGGATTGTAGTCGGCGTTCGAAAGGCTTTCCAAGGTTTGTGCAAAATCGTATGCGTGACGGCCTTCGTGAACGAATGTCCCTTCGCAGCCACGCTGTCCACCGGTGTCGATCGTTTCTTCGGCGATCGCGATGTAAACCTCGCCGAGAGCGTCGCGTAGGCTTAGCCGAGTGGTCATGAGCTTAAAATTGGTCTTGATCGGACTGATCAGCCCGGTTATCCCCGACGCATTTATCTCGCTCACCGGTTGCACGCGAACGAGCATCTCCGACTCCATGATCTCGTTCATCATCAGACGATGAAAATCATTGCCCTTCGCCACGATCGTCGCAAACGCGTCCTCGATCGATCTGCGATATTTTTCGTCTATTTCGTCGTCAAATTTCATAAGAATTTTTGCCACCGATTTCACAGATCGAACGGATAGGAAATCATAATCTTATCCGTTTTTATCCGTGCAATCTGTGGCTAACCAATCTTTCCAAACCCGCACCAGCTATTTTCATTATGCCAGATGATCGAGACGTCGTTCGCCTTTATTTCTTTCCACCACAACTCGAAATCGTCTTTTGAAATATAAAACGCCGTTGGTGCGACCAGATGGTCGAATACGATATTGTGCTGTTCGCGCCAGCCGAAGGTGCCGAGGTGGTTTAGATATTCGTTGTAAAATAGCTTGTTGGCGATCGGTTTTGAGATGGCGTTGAGTGGGCGATAGACGAGTTTTGTTGTCAGAAAAACGCTGAGCGTCGGCAGTTTTGACAATTGATACAGCAACGGCTGGCTAATTTGCGAGGTAAAACCATTGCGAACCGGATCCACGTAATTCGTTATCCATTCATTATTCTCGGCCCCATAGACCCAGGCCGAGATATGCCCGCCCTTTTTCACCTTCCGGGCCAGTGACAAGAATGCCTTCTTCGGTTCCGGCGTGTGATGCAGCACGCCGACGCTGAAGGCGTAATCGAACACCTTCTTGAGCGGCAATTTATAAATATCGCATTGGATGATGTGCGCATTCGGCACTTCCCGCGTCATAGCAAACGCCGTTTCGACGCCGTCGCCAAGGTCAATGCCGACAACCTCTTTCGCTCCCCACTGTGCCGCGAGCGTCGTATGCCGCCCCTTGCCGCAACCGCCTTCGAGGACGATCTTATCTTTAAAAAACTCTCTTTTCACCGGCTGCAGCCAGCCGAGAAACTGTTCGTTGTATTTTGGGTCTTCCTGAGTAAAATTTGTCCACTGCCAGCCAAAATTCTCCGCCGTCGCAGCCTTGTCGTCTTCTATTTTTGCGAGATCGACAAACCTCGGCACTCCGCGGACGACCTTGTATTCACGCGTGCATTTCTTACAACTCAGCACGCCCTCAATGATCTCCCGGCCATCATATTTGCTCGCATACGCAAGCAAAATATCACCGCCACAAACCGGGCATGCCAACAGATCTAGTAATTTCTCTTTCATTAAAATTAACAGGGATAAAGAGGATAAAAGCGATAAACTGCCTTTCCCGATCTTCCACATCCCGTCTAATCCTGTTGAATTCTTTCTCTGAACGACTCGTATTCCGCAAGCGGAAATGGCTGGCGCCAGTTGAATTCGAATTCGTCCGTCTCGCGGTCAGCGTAAAGTTGGTCAAAGGTCTCGGCAAATGCTTTGCAAACTTTCTCCGCTCTGTCCAGATGCGTAAAAACCAGCTCGCGTTCGGCAAACGAACGGTCGTCAGTGGGATACTGATAGATCTGCAAAAGCATCTTGTCACCTTCGCGGACGAATCGAAAATCAAACTCCTCCGGATCGCGGTTCCATTTGAGCAAACGTTCTCGAGGCCCTGCCGATTCCGACATCAATTCGGTCAATATCCGCATCAACTCAGGTAACGCCGACTGGTGTGGAGCATGCGCCGTCGTCGTGTGAAACTCCGTCACGCCATCATCAAAACCGATCGACATCCAGCCACATTGCGGGCTGTTAAAACTAACTTCGAGTTTCTCGCTCATCACGTTCTGTCCTCAATTGTAAATTGTTAGTTGGTAATTGTTAATTGAATGTTGGGGAAAGACTCTCGAAGTCGCGCAAAGGCTATCATCGCGGGCCAATTAACAATCGGCAACTTACAATTTACAATCATAAAGATGAAGCAATACCACGACCTGCTCAGGCACATTCTCGCTGTTGGCGTCCGGCACGAAGACCGCACCAGTGTCGGGACGATCTCGACATTTGGCTATCAAACGCGGTTTGATCTGCGCGAAGGCTTTCCGATCGTGACGACCAAGCGCGTGCCGTTTCGCTGGGTCGCCGAAGAATTGTTCTGGTTCCTGAGCGGAAGTACTAGCGAGAAGGAACTGAACGAGCGCGGCGTTGATATTTGGGCGGAGTGGGCAACCGACGAGCAAACGGCGCGATTTGGAAGGGCGACAGGCGATCTTGGGCCGGTTTACGGTTATCTGTGGCGTTCGTTCGGCGGCGATTATCCGCAAACTAATGGTGTTGATCAGATCGCACGCCTTATCCGCGAGATCGAGACGAATCCAAATTCCCGCCGTTTGCTGGTGAGCGGCTGGGATCCACGCGTTTGCGATGATGTCGCATTGCCGCCGTGCCACACGCTGTTCCAGTTCAAGGTCGAAGGCGGCCGCACGCTCCACTGCCAACTCTACCAACGCTCGGCGGACGCATTCCTCGGCGTGCCGTTCAACATCTCAAGCTACGCCCTGCTAACGCACCTCGTCGCTCATGTGTGCGGCCTCGAGGTCGGCGATTTTATACATACATTCGGCGACCTGCACATCTACTCAAACCATCTCGATCAGGTCAATGAACTCCTGTCGCGCGAACCGCTCGAACTGCCAACACTGGAATTCGTGAATGCCGAAGCCCTGACCAGTCTCGACGGCCTGCTCAATTTCAAATTTGAGAATCTGAAATTACAGAATTACCAATCCCACGGCAAGATCGCAGCTCCAGTCGCCGTCTAAAATTGTCTTTACATACATATATGTATATGTATAATTAAATCGATGATCACTTGGAACGAAAAGAAACGAAGACAAGTGATCAAAGATCACAGAGTAGATTTTAAGAAGATCGGCGATGTTTTTGACGATCCGTTCGCGATCTATTCTGAGGATCATGGCCATGGTCATTCAGAGGAACGATGGCTGATCATTGCAAAATCTGCTGAATTTGGACTGGTCGCTGTTACTTACACTTTTCGAAATGGCGACACTCGTCTGATTACGGCCCGCCGTGCAGAGAAATGGATGAGACGATTATATGAGCAACAAAAAAATAGAATTGGATGATTACCCTGACGAGGTTTTTGCAACCGAAGAGGCCTTTTTGAAACGATTCCGGCGGTTAGAGGGAGATGAATTGGCCATCCATAAACGTCGAATCGCGAATTCGCGAGGCGAGAAGAAAAACCGAGTGACGATATATCTTGATTCGGATATCATTTTTAAGTTCAAGGAGACCGCCGAAAAAGAAAACATCGGCTATCAGACCTTGATCAATGATGCTTTAAGACAACTAGTTGACAATGGCAGTAAAGAAACTGAAAAGCAGAGCCTAAAGGATGAGCTACTCTCAGATAAGAAATTTTTGCGGAATCTAAAATCGGCATTGGCCGCCTAAATTCCTTTCACCTGGTTAACCTTCATTTATTTCTTAACGAGCGAATACTCGATCCGCCTATTTCGGTAGCGGCCGGTATCCGTGGCGTTGTCGGCGTCGGGACGTGGCTTTGTGGCTCCGTAGCCTCGGGTTTGGAGCATTGAGTCAGGAACACCAAACTTGACGAGGGCGGTCTTTACGGCATTGGCCCGGTTGTCCGAAAGCGTTTGGTTTGAAGTAGGATTCCCTACATTGTCGGTGTGGCCGCCCACCTCCAGCACAGTTGTTGCGGGGACCTTTTTGATAAACGTAGCCGCCTTTTGCACGGCTGCCAGCCTAACGGGCGGGATATCAAATTTACCGCTTTCAAAATTGATGATCAGAATGTTCAGGGCCTTGAGCAGGTCTTCGACCGTAAATGGATCGGGCAGCGCATCGAGTGCCGAGTTGTAACAGCGTTCAGCTTTGTCATCATCGCCCTGTTTGAAGTTCACGCAATCGTCGGTTGCTGCGGCCTTAATATCGGTGCAGCCTGCCATTAGTTCAACAAGCTTGCCATTGCCGCCCTCGACGAACTGAACCGTACAGCTTTTGGTCGGGTGAACGACCTTGATCTCCCGCCGGCCGGCCTTGAGATTCTTGAGGCGGAACGTTCCGTCCTCGTCGGAAACGGCCATCGGCGAACCGTCAACCTGAACCTGACTTCCAATCGGAGCTCCCGCGATCTTTACCTCAAAACTCGAATCTTTAAGAATGAAAAGGTAAACGACCGCGAAAATAATGATGGCGAAAAAGAACATCGTCATCAGCCCGGCCGCGGCCCAAACCCAACCGGGAATGCCGCCTTTCGCTTTTTGTTCCTGCTCTTCCTGTGTTGCTTTCTCGGCGGGCGTCGGAGGCAAATTCTGATACTTCGCTCGTTCGGTCTCGGGAAGTTGAAAATACGGCGTTGTTTTGTCGTAGCCCTGACTGCCGCTGCCAAAATCGTCCGGCCTCGAACCAAAATCAGCCGCGTTGATATTCGCGTCGGTCATTCCCCATTCGGGCGTCGGCGATTTGGCTCCGGGATAGAATGTTTTTCCGAAATCCTGGCCTTCGGTATCGATCGGCTTAATGTTGATCTGGGTCTTTCCCCATTCGCCGGATTCGGGTTGTTTTGGGAAATTGTAGTTGGTCTTGTCCCAATCGTTGGCCGGCAGATCGCCCTTCGGTATGCGAATATTTGGCGTCGTTTTGTCGAAATCGTCCGCTGGTAGTGGTGGTGGAATTTTGTTGTCTTCGCTCACTGATCTTTGACTCCCGACTCGCTAATGCCGTAAGACTTATCAGTTTAACACAATCTCAAAGAAGCGCGCCCTATTTTACGTTTGGCGGTTGAGCGGTTTTTGTGCGGATATTGATGCCGGCATCGCCGATCAGAAATAGTTTGCGGGCGTCGTAGTTGGACGTGTTTGTCGGAACGTACGAGAGCAGATAACGGTTTTTTCTGAGTTCGTCGCAAATCAACTTTGCGGCCTCTTGCGCTTCGTCGAACTGAAAGACGCGGCCGCCCGTTCCCTCGGCGAGCTGCGTGATAACGGCCGGGGCCTTTGGCTGATCGCGGCGATAGGCACCGCCGGTGCGATCGCCGATCTGGAGCGCGTACAGCGTCACGTTCTGATTCTGCAGTTTGTTCAATGCAAGATCGAACGAGGTCTTGCTCCCACGGTCGAGGCCATCACCGATCAGAACAACGGCCGTTTTTCGAGTTCCGGGCATAAGCGGAACCAGTATCTGATCTACCGTAACATCAAGGGCATCAAAGAGATACGGGTTTCCCTTTTTTCGAAATGTGCCGAGCGATGTCTCCATCTTTTTGGCGTCATCGGTCCATTCCTGTATGATCTCAGCTTTTTCGTCATAAGCGACGACGAATAGTTGGTCACCGTCAAAGATCTCGTAGGCGAATTCCATCACGGCCTTTTTCAAAACATCGACAGTTGTCGGTAGCGTTTGCGAGTTATCGACCAGAATGACGATCTTCGCCGGCGAAGGGTCGTAGCTGAAATTCTTGATCTTTTGCTCGATGCCGTTTTCGTAGAGAAACAGATTTTCGATCTTGATCGGATCGGGCTTTTTGTCTTCGCGAAAAGCGGTGACGGTAACAACGGTGCCGTCAAAATCAATGCCCTTGGTGTTGTGCCGCGACTGCCCAAATGCTCCCGACGCAGTCAGTAGCAGCACGATCATGGCAAATATAGATGTCGCCGGTCTTTTCATTCTTTAGTCGTTTTCGCTACGGTCTCAGTTTTTGTTGTCTCGCTAGTTGTGTTTGATGCAGTTTCGGCTGATGCGGTTGATTCGCCAGTCGAAGTTTTTTCAGCGCCGCCCGTAACACCTTTCTTGCCGGCGTAATCGGTCACGTACCAACCGGCACCTTTGAACTGAAAACCCGACAGCGACCACTGTTTTTCCAGCTTTCCGTGGCATTTTTCGCAAACGGTCAACGGAGCGTCCGAAACGCTCTGGCGCTTTTCGACAACCACGCCGCATTGCTGACACTTGTATTCGTAAATAGGCATAATTGCTTCTCTCAAAAATTACCGTTAAGTAAAATAATATTATAAACCAAAATCCAATCTCTACCGCGCATCGAATAGGTAGTGGAGGTTATTTAACCAAATATTATGAAAAACCCTTTCAGATCCGCAATGCTGGCTGCTTTCATCTTCGCCGTGCTTGCTGTCGGCTCTTCACTCACGGCCCAAACCGCCGGGAAGCTCCCCGAACTCAAGCCCGTCGCGAGCGTCGATCTATCACGCTACGTTGGCAAATGGTACGAGATCGGCAAATATCCAAACCGCTTTCAGAAACAGTGCGTCGCCAACACCGCCGCCAACTATAAGATGAAGCCAAACGGCAAGATCGAGGTCCGCAACGAGTGCACTCTCAAAGACGGCCTGACCGAAACGGCTATCGGCGAAGCCAAGATCGCAGACAAAAAGACAAACTCGAAACTAAAAGTACGCTTTGCCCCCGCGGCTCTTTCATTTCTGCCGTTCGTCTGGGCAAATTATTGGATCATCGACCTCGATCCCAATTACGGCTACGTCGCCATTGGCGAACCGAAACGCGAATATTTCTGGATCCTTTCGCGAAACGCCGTTATGGACGATGCTCTTTATCAGAGCATCCTGCGTCGTGCCGAAGCGATGGGCTTTAACCCCGCGAAGGTAGAAAAAACCCCTCAGAACGCCGAGGTTCTGAAGGGTGCCGTTACCGTAAAGAACTGATCGAAAGGCGTCGGTCAATTGCCGTGTTCGGCTAGGAACCGCTCCGCGTCGATCGCGGCCATGCAGCCGGTTCCGGCGGCCGTCACAGCCTGGCGATAGTACGCATCCTGTGCGTCACCACAGGCGAAAACGCCTTCGACGTTCGTCTTCATCGACTTTCCTTCGGTAATCAGATAGCCGACGTCGTCCATATCGAGCACGCCTTTGAACAGATCGGTGTTCGGCTTGTGGCCGATCGCGATGAACACACCTTGGGTCGGAAAATTGCTGGTCTCGCCTGTTTCTGTGTTTCGCAGATTGACACTTTCGACGCCCGTTTCTTTGGAACCGAGGATCTCAGTGATCTCGGTATTCCACACGATCTCGATCTTGTTGCTCGACATTACGCGGTTCTGCATGATCTGTGATGCACGAAACTCGGAACGGCGATGGATAAGCGTCACGCTCGAAGCAAATTTAGTCAGAAAAAGTGCCTCTTCCATCGCGGTATCGCCGCCGCCGACCACGACGATCGGACGGTCGCGAAAGAAAAATCCGTCGCACGTCGCACACGCCGAAACGCCGTTTCCGCCCAATCCCTCGGGCACCGGTTCTTCACCAGGCACGCCGAGCCATTTTGCCGATGCACCGGTCGAAATGATCAGCGAATCGGCCTCAATAATGGTCGTGACTTCGTCGGAATCCTCGCTTTCCTTACCATACAGCTTGAAAGGACGTTCGGTCAGATCGAGGCTGTCGATCCAGATATTGGCGATCTTCGTCCCGAACCGCAGGGCCTGTTCGCGAAACTCGTCCATCAATATTGGGCCCATTATTCCTGCCTTAAAGCCCGGATAATTCTCAACCTCTGTCGTTATCGTCAACTGCCCGCCAGGCTGCGGCCCGTCGATCACCAACGGGTCGAGTTGCGCACGTGAGGCGTATATCGCCGCGGTCAAACCGGCCGGGCCGGAACCGAGTATTACAACTTTGTGTCTTAAGTGCGTTTCCGCCATATCAATTTACCTGCTGCCAAAGTACTGTAAACTTTGGTTTTCCCTATTGATATAGTATAACTATCGATGAACTATTTCGTCTATTTACTCTCGGTAAAGAAATTGCAGCCATTTTGGCGACCTGACTCGAGTTTTTGCCCGGCAAACAACCGGTTTTCTATACGTTGATGTCTATGCAGCCTCAATACGAGGAAAAACGGTTTGCTCTCAGGATGGCTCTTCGGTTGCCGATAGTCGTTTCCGGCCGTGCTGACGACGGGGCGACCTGGAGCGAACCGACCGAGACCGATGATATCTCGACCATCGGCGCACTTTTTCAACTAAACCAAAAAATTTCACAAGGCGACAACCTCTATATTCGCTCGCATCGGCCTGACGGCGTTCCGGTCGAGGTCAAGGCTCAGGCCGTTCGTCTGACGCCGGCCAGCTACGGCACGACCCGCGTTGGCGTCTCGATAGTCGAACCAAAAGAAAGCTGGATGCGCCTCTTTGTTGCCTGGGTCGCCGACGACAATGTTGTCGAAGGTATGAACGAGTAGGTTCGGAGTGCAAGCTTTAGCTTGTCTCTACGCCTCGCACTCGGACAAGCTAAAGCTTGCACTCTGAGCTTTTTATTTATGTCCTACGAAACCATCACACTTGAAAAACGCGGTGCTGTTGCACTGCTCACGATCAACCGTCCTGACAAGCTCAACGCACTAAACAAGACCGTTCATGCCGAAGGAGTTGCCGCCCTCGACGAGCTGCGTAAGGACGAAAGCGTCCGCGTTCTGGTCATTACCGGAGCGGGCGAAAAATCGTTTATCGCCGGTGCTGACATCAGCGAATTCGAGGGCCAAACGCCGGTGACGCAGCGTGACCTGTTTCACGAAAGAACATTTTTCAATTCGCTGGACACATTCCCCAAACCGGTCATCGCGATGATCAACGGTTTTTGCCTCGGCGGCGGAAACGAACTTGCGATGGCATGTGACATCCGCATTGCCAGCGAGAATGCACGTTTTTCGCAGCCTGAGATCAATCTCGGCATCATGTGCGGCGGCGGCGGCACGCAGCGTCTGACAAATCTCATCGGCGAAGGCCGTGCAATGGAAATGGCCCTCACCGGCGACATGATCGACGCCGCGACCGCCCACCGTTTCGGCCTCGTCAACCACATTCATCCGGCTGATCAACTAGAGGTCGAAACCATGAAGCTCGCCGAAAAGATCGCCGAAAAAGCCCCGATCGCCCTTCAGCTCTCAAAAGAAGCCGTAAAATTTGCATCACGCTCAAACCTCGACGAAGGCCTTCGCCGCGAAGTCGATCTGTTTGCCATCTGCTTCTCCACCGAAGACAAAAAAGAAGGCGTCTCCGCTTTTCTGGAGAAAAGGAAGCCGGTATTCAAAGGGAAGTAGCCATGTGCCTTGACGCATTCAGCGATTTTAGATAAATTCAAAGTTCGACTTTTCCGCGACTCGGAACTCAAAACTCCGAACCCGGAACCCGATATTGGGGACGTAGCTCAGTTTGGCAGAGCGCTGCAATGGCATTGCAGAGGTCAGGGGTTCGACCCCCCTCGTCTCCACCATTTCCTAAAAAAGACAGCTTCGACGGCTGTCTTTTTTTCGTTTGGTGCTGGTTCGTGTGATTTCGTGGTTAAAAACTAGCTATCTTATCGCCTTTGCTGCGTTGCGGATCACCTGCCACGTCGATCTGTCGGTGTCAAAGACCGAATAGAGGCCTTGCTCTTCCATTGGCGGGTCGCCCATTCGGTCGTCGCCTGATTTCCAGAACAACTGGCCGTTGACGGGCCGTGCGGTGCCGGCGAACGCCCAAAAGTTTGTTCCGACGATGTTCTGTTTGCCGACCCGTGAGAGTACTTTTTCGTAGAATTGGTCTCGGAAGCTCGTTGTTGCGGAGACGTCGAACGACTGACCGTCACGAGGCAGGCCGAATTCCTCGATGACCAACGGTTTTTTGAGTTTTACGGCGACGGCAGCGTTGTCGTCGATGTACTTTTCGGTCTTCTCGACTGCCGTCGCAAATCCTTCGGCCATTTTTCCGTTCACAAACCAACCCCAATTTTTTGGCCAGATGTGGATGGTCAGGTAATCGACATTCGGGTCGGCATGGACCGTTTCGAACAGCCTGATGTCCTCGGTCCCGATCCAGCCTTCGTGGCCGAGCGTGACGAGGTGGTTCTTGTCGAGGTCCTTGATCGAGGCGGTGGTCGCGGCGAGCCATTTGACGTATGCATCGTTTGCGGCGGGCCGCATCGGGCGTGGTTCGTTAGCGACTTCCCATGCCATGATCGTTGGGTCGTCGGTATATTTTTTGCCCGTAATTTTGTTCGTGCGGGCGAGGACGAACTTCATTTGGCGGTCGTAGCCCTCGATGCACTCCTTGCACGAATAGAATTTCGAGACGATATCGCGTAGTTCGTCCCACGTCGGCTTTTGCGTCAGCCATTTGCGGTTGACGATGCCGTTCCAGATCAGATATTGCTGAAAACCGCCGCTCCATTCCCAGTTGTTGCTGAAAAAGATGACGGCCCTCATCTTTCGTTTGGCCATCTCGTCGAGAATGAGATCAAGCCCGTGGAGCACGTCCGGATTGAAGCGTCCGTTGATCGCCTGCAGCGGAGGGCCGACGCGTTCGACGCCGTTCAACGGCCCTGTCCCCTCCGCACCGGCCATTAGTCGCAGATTGGTCACGCCTTTCTTCTTGAGAAAATTCAGCTCTTTCCGCAATCGCTCGACGCCGCGCTTCTTATCCTTTTCGAGGCCGAGCAGGCCGCCATACCAGTAATTCGTCCCGACAAAATAGTACGGCTTGCCATCGGCGTAGAGCTTTCCACCGCGCGACGTAACAAATGTCTGTGCGCTCGTGCCCAGCACTAGAAATGCAAGAATGGCCGTAATGAACGGGAAACGCTTGAACATCGACTTATACTCTCAGATCGATACGACCGCCGCAAGCAAATAATGCCGCGTCTAAGCGTTGGTCGTTTCGATATCGACCTTGATCGAACGCCAACGCTGTTGGTTAAATCTGATGATGCTGAGCAGAAAACGCGTGAAATGGCCGGCGAGGATCGCGAGCCAGATGTGGATCGGGCGAAGCTCGGAGGTGTATTGAATGATGAAGCAGATGCCGACCGGCAGCAAGACCTGCGAGATGATCGAAATAAAGAGCGGGCTTTTGGTATCGCCTGTTCCCTGAAGGCCGCCGGTGTAGGCGAGTGCCATGGCGATGAACAGGCCCGAAACGCTCAGGACGCGGAGCAGTTCGACGCCGACCTCGACCACGGCAGGATCGACCATGCCGAAGATCGAGAGCAGCTGTCGTGGGATAAAGAAGAAGAAAAGACCAACAACGATCGCTCCCGAGAGCCCGAAGCTCGCCGCTGTTCGAACTCCCGCGACCGCGCGATCCGGTTTTCCCGCTCCCATATTCTGCCCGGCGACCGCCGCGGACGCGCCCATCAAGGCGTTCGAAGACCACGTGACAAGCAGAAATAGCTGGCTGTAAGCGACTGCGTAGACCGCCTGCGTCTCTTTGCCCTGCATCAGCCCGCCCATGAATGCGTACATAATTACGCCGCCGGCGTTCATCGCGATACCTTGTATTCCAGCGGGAAGGCCAAACTTAAATAGCTGCCGAATGATCTTCCAATCAGGTTTGAAACCGGTCCTAGGAAAAGCGACCACCCACGTGCCGGTGTAGAGTTTGTAAAGCGAATAAAGACCGACCGAGCCGGACGCAATGCACGTTCCGATGGCCGCACCGGCCGTTCCGAACGCCGGGATCGGGCCGAGGCCCGGAATAAGGATGATGTTGAGAATCAGGTTGAGAACGTTCATCGCAACACCGAGGATCATCGGTGTCTTGGCATCACCGGCCGCCCGCAGCGAACCGCTGAGCATAAAATAGATCAGCATCCCGAAGCTGCACGTGAACATTATCCGCAAAAACGGTAGGGCCTCGGCCGCGACGTCCGGCTTTGCATTAACGAACTGCAGCAAATAGGGCGAAGAAAAATACCCGATCGGAGCAAGCACACCTAGGGCGATAAAGGCAGCAGTGAGAAAGCCCTGGTAAACCGTCCGATTGACCTTTTCGTGATCCTTCGCACCGGCGAATCGCGAGACGAGCACGCTCATCCCGATGAAGATCGAACCAACGAACGTGATGACCAGCAGGAATATCTGAAACGCGGCGCCGATCGCTGCGTTAGCCTGAGGGCCGATAAAGTTGCCGACCATGATCTGGTCGACCCAGCCCTGAGCGCCGCTGACGAGATTGGTTAGGACGGCAGGCCAGGCGATCTTCCAAACCGCACTTATGAGCGGGCCTTCGGTGATCGAAGGGTCGAATTTGGGCTTTTTCTTTCCGTCGGATTCGGCAGGAACCGCAGCCTCAAGGTCTGCGTCGCTCAATATGTCTTCGGGATCTAGTGCTGCGGTTTCGCTCATGTGGCGTTTGTATTTGATTTACAGATTACAATATTCACGCCGAAAGCGAATCGTGCGGTGTCGAATTAGAGCCGGTCTAAAGATCGACCAATACCTTGAACCCGCCATAGACACCGACGACATCGAGGTCGGAGGCTATATATTCGCGATAGCGCAGGGCGCCATGCTTCAGGAATAGCTTGCCAGCCTTTGTCGCCAGTTTTTTGTATTCCGGAACATTTTCTTCGAGGATCGATACCAGATAGACATCAGCGTATTTCGACATTGAAGTATCTCCTTAGGTTTGTTGTGTTTTTTGATATAGAAAATATGAGGCGACGACGACGGCCAGTGCTGCGGCCGGAATTATCCACGCCGCGAATGGGTCGCCGACAGCGATGTGCGAATAGAGCGCACCAAGGATGTCAAAAACGAGCCCGGCATACGCCCATTCCTTGAGTCGCGGAAATCGCGGAAAGACGATCGCGATCGCCGCAAGGACCTTGGCTGTGCCGATAAACGGCAGCAAATATTCCGGATAGCCGAGATGCTTGAAAACGACGACTGCCTCGGGCAGCTTGATCATGTCGGCGATTCCGGTGATCAATAGAAGTGCTACCAGGAGGCCGGTTATTATCCAATATGCCCAACCGGCAATGTTTACACCTCCGGAGACTGCATTTGAATTTTCGTTATCCGACATATCTCAATCTTTATTGGGGCGGTTTTGGAGCCTCGACGACCGTTTTCATCTGTGCGAGGCCTTTTTCAAAATCGGTGCCAATCATCTTATCCATGTCCATCACGAGGCAAAATGCCTTCATCATAAAGTTATTCTTTCCTGCCATTGTCCAGGTAATATTTGTCTTGTCGCCCTCGGGTTTCAATGTGAATTCGGTGAGGTTCTTGGCGGCAAACGGCTTTAGGAATTCGAGGTCGATGGCGATATGACTGCTCGGATGGCTCTGGGTGATGGTCATTTTGCCTTCACCGACATCATTGTTGCCGGCCCACGAATATGACGAACCAACACCGGACGCAGGCCCTTCGTAGGTTGTCTTCATGGTTGGATCCATCTTTGCCCATGGCGACCAGGCTTCCCATTTCTTGAACTCGTTTACCTGTTCAAATACCTTCTCCGGCGGCGCATTGACCGTCGTAGAGCGAGTGTATTTAACATCCTCCGGCTGAAGTGCGACTACAACGCAAAAAGCTGCAACAGCGAGAACGATACCGGCGAGCGCGCCCAAGATTACTTTCTTGATCATAAATTTTCTCCAGTTGAACGAATTTAAACTAATTCTTGCTTGGTTCCAAACTTATACGATAGCGCCGCGAATAGGTTCTCCCGCGAGGTTGCTATCGAAAATAAAACCGTCTATAAATAGCCGTAATGAAACAATGCCCGTCATGCCGAACGACCTACACGGATGAAACGCTCTCGTTTTGCCTTGCCGATGGTACGCCGCTCATTCAAATGGCCGAGCAGGTGACGGTCGTGCGTTCCGGCCGCGGCGATCCGATGCGAGTCGAGATACCGCAATCCGCTACGCCGACCGATCCGTTCGTGCCGGTTCAGACCGTTGCCCAGGGTGCTCCTGAAGGTTCGAATACGATGAAGATCGTGCTTGTCGTTGGACTGCTCGGAGCGATGGTCGTTGCGGCTGTCGGTGGTGCGGCAGCTCTCATTTATTTCAACAAAGACTCGCGTGTCGCCGAGCCGGCCGGGAACAATACAAAAGGTACACCTACACCAAAACCGGACAATACAAACGAGCTTCGCGACCAGATCGCCAATTTAGAAAAGCGCCTCAACGAACAAAAGAACGCAAACAAAACGACGACCACGCCGCCGCTCGTGATGCCGAGTACGTCAACGACGCAGACAACGGCACGAGCGAACTCACCGCGCGATGGATTTTTGGCATTGCGGTCACTGCCAAGCGCCGAGAGAGGTGAACGTATAGTGAAAATCCCGCACGGAGCGGCGGTATCGATCGGAGGCTGCGGAGCGTTGGTTGGGCGAGGCCGCTGGTGTCAGGCTAGCTATAACGGATATTCGGGTTGGGTGTTTGACGCGTATTTGATCTATTAAAGTGAAAGAGGCCGGGCTTTTTTGGAAGCCCGACCCCGGTAGGTTTGTCTGGTAGGTATGATAGACAGGATATATGAATTTCCACCTGAGTTACGGTCTAGTGGCCACCGAAGGGGGATAGTAAAACGTCCCCAATGTCGTAAAGTTTGACGTGTCAAACTTTTTTCGTGCACCGCAACTAGTGCATGCACGATAAGAAACTTGTTTGTCTGTAAACGGTCGGCCTAATTCTTTATGCCAACAACCAAATAGTTTACCAAAAATTCCGATCTTTGTCCCAAACGCCTCGTGCGTTTTTTTAGTTACACGCTCGCGTGTTCCAATTTGTTGCAAAACTCCTTGCATGTTTTTCACTTTCCCGCCGCGAACTTCTTTTTGCGGCCTCTCCACTATTAAGAACGAACTAGGGGAAAGCTTTTTGCATAATCTATGATGAAAAGTTTTCGAAAAAGGTTTATTAAATTTTTTACGAGACACTTTACTTTCTCTTATCAGCTTTATTCGCTAAAATCTTCACAAAAGATTCAGGAGTATTAAAAAAAATGAAAATCGTGACGCGTCTTGTAGTTTTGTTCGCTCTCGTTGGTTGTATTTCGCTCCCTGCGTTTGGCTGGGACGAAACGGGACATAAGATCAGCGCATATATCGCGTGGCAGCGGATGACGCCTGAAGTGCGGGAGAAAGTAATAAAGATCCTGCAAGCGGCACCGGAGGATTCGGACATCGGAACGTTTTATCTAACGTACGGTTCGCGATCGGCGGAATCGCGAAAGCGCGAGTATTTTATGCTGATGGCGACTTGGGCCGATATTATTCGCGACAAGGCGTTCCCGGTACGAGCCAAAAACTACGATCGCGGCGATTGGCATTACAACAATACTTTCTGGAAATATGAGGGCGGAAAGGTCGTGATGATCGACAATATGCCAAAGACCGGCCTTGCGATGGATAAGATCGCGGAGTTCTCCGCTCTCATCCGCAGCACGGCTCCCGACGCTGAGAAAGCCGTGGCGATAGCGTGGCTCGAACACCTCATCGGCGATATGCACCAGCCCCTGCACGCATCGGGCAAGGTCGCGCCGAGCACTCCCGAAGGCGACCGCGGCGGAAACGGCTTTCTGCTAACGCCAAAGGGAACGAAACGCGACCAACAGGAAAACCTACACTGGTTCTGGGATTCGATCATCGGCCGCAATTTTCCTAACAATGATAAATGCGACGCCGAGTATATCGACCCGATCGCGCAGGACATTATGCGTCTATTCCCCGCCGACAAATTCAAGGACAGGATGCTGCCCGGAGATTTTGAGGGTTGGAAGAAAGAGAGTGTGGATTTTGCTACATCAGAGGTCTATCGCGGAGTCGAGTTTTTCCAGTCGCCATCGGACAAATATAAAAAGAAAGCTCTAGAGATCGGACAGGAACGCCTCGCTCTGGCCGGATACCGGATGGGCGATCTATTTAACGAAGTTTTCGGTTCTAAAGCGGCGGTCGCCTCAACCACCGAGATTCCCTGCAAGATCATACGCAAGGTCATGTATCCAATAACGAAAACCAGTTCGGTCAAGCAGACGCTTGAGATCGCATTGCTTGATCTCTGCCCGACTCAGGTTGCCTCGCGGCCGATGTATAGCTTTATGATCGCCGGCCAGATGGTGATGAAAGAATACGATGTCGTTAGGACCTTTAAGACCGAGGCAGAGGCACGGAAATATGCCGCCGAAAATAGTATTACGGATATGAGCTTCTAGTGTGGCCATCAAAAATGTCACCAAACGAAACACTCCAATACTATCGAGAACGTCTTCCGCTGATTCTCAATGCGATCCGCGTGATCGTCGATATAGAATCGCCTTCGCACGATGCGGTTCGGAGCCGCGAAGTCGTCGATTGGGTCGAACAGCAGGCCCGCTCGACCGGTGTCGACGTGACGATCGAGCGGATCAGCGTCGATGACGGCGATCACATTGTGATTCGGGCGTTTCCGGGTGGTGGTAAACATACTTTGTTGCTTGGACATACCGACACGGTTCATCCTGTTGGAACAAATACGCAAAACCCGACGCGGATCGATGGCGACAAGTTTTTCGGCTGCGGCATTTTTGATATGAAGGCAAACGTCGTGCTGATGTTCGAGGCTTTGCGTTATTTTGCTTTTACAGGCACTCGACCATCAACGCCGATCACAATTCTGCTTTCATGCGACGAAGAGGTCGGCAGCCATACCGGCCGCGAACTCGTCGAACGCGAATCGCGAGGTGCCGAACGGTGCTTGGTTTTCGAACCGTCGGCGGACGGCAAGGTAAAAACGGGCCGCAAGGGAACTGGCGGGTACACTCTGAAAGCTCACGGAGCACCGGCCCACGCCGGTCTCGAACCCGAAAAAGGTGCCAATGCGGTCGCCGAACTAGCAAGACAGATCGAAGGCATACACGCGATCGCTCAGCCCCAGATCGGTTCAACCGTAAATGTGACGACGTTCAAAGGCGGCACAACATCGAATGTGATACCGGAACATGCCGAATGCGAGATCGACGTGCGGTTCCGATCAATGGCCGAAGCCGACCGGATCGATACCGCCATGCGATCGCTTTCTCCGTTTAGTGACCGAGTCACGCTCAGACTGCTTGGCGGCATAAACCGTCCGCCGCTCGAACGCACGCCGGAAGTTGTTGCTGAATACGAGAAGGCAAGGGCGATCGGCACTTCGTTTGGCTACGCCCTCGGCGAAACACAGGTCGGCGGTGCGTCGGACGGTAATTTTGTCGCCGCTCTCGGCGTTCCGGTCCTCGACGGACTCGGAATAACCGGTGCCGGTGCACACATGCTGACCGAACATATTTTGGTGAGCGATATTGCGAATCGCGCGACGTTGGTCACGCTTTTGCTGGAATAATTTATGGGCTCGTCAGGTACCGGAATTAGCTCAAGTGATGCATTCGCTGATGTTTATAGCGAGTTTTTCTCGTTGTACAACGACGGACTAGAAATTGATGAGATAACAAATACGGTAATCGACCGAAACCAAGAGATGCTAAGCATTCCAGAAGAAGCAAATGATTTCTGGTTTGCTCTCGCGAAAGCTCAGTGGGAGTGCAAAGGGTTACAACCAAGAGTATACGCTCAAGTAAAAACGATTGTAGAAACCGGGCATGATCTAAAAATTTGGACCGACCTTAGCGGGACAAAAGGCGATCTCGATAAAAGAAGGACGGTCCTTGAAAAATTCTTAGTGCTTCTTCAGTCTGAAAGGCCTAACGCCAAGAGGCGAAAGAAGACAGTAATTCGCGAACCGATATTCAAAAAAGGAGATTGTCTGACATATAAACTCTCAGACGAAAACTACGGAGGAGCTTTAGTTTTGGAGGCGGAGTACCGAACAGAATTAGGGCTGAACTTGGTTGCGGTAACTCGTATCAATCAAAAACAAAAGCCATCGGAAGAAGAATTCAAGAAAGCTGAAGTTCTAATCAAAAATTTCGCGAAATGGGATGAAAAACCTGCGATCATATGGTTGCCCAACTACAAACCGAGGGAAGTAAAAGAATTTGTTGAGGTGGTTGGGTCAATAAACATCGAAAGACAATTCTTGTCGATTGATGAAAAACACAAGTATCCGTATACGAGTGGATGGACGATGACGCTTGTCGATGGCGTAAATTTGCAGTTCGAATCGGAAAGAGTCAAGTTGAAGCCTAAACACGTACTACCAATCAAACGAGTTCTAAAAAATGGGATTTTGGAGCGGCTTTTTCGTTTTTCGAATCGTTAACTCAACTCATACGACCAGCAAGGTTAGAAATTGAGAATGA